>JADYYQ010000170.1 GCA_020853585.1 Ottowia sp. | reverse complement strand
TTAATTGGCGTTGTGTCGCTTGACTTGCAGGGACATTGCTTTGACTGCTTCGCTTATTTGTTTGGCGCGATGTTAATGCTTTTGACTTAGCCTGCGTTTAAACTGAGTGCGATGATTATCCAACCATTGCATTACTACATTTCTTGTTTTGCTAACCATAGCGAACGATGTGAAGGCAAGGCATGCGGAAACCGGAATGTATAAGTGGATATGTAGGCCAAATAGAAAAAACACAGCATATGTCATTCTCCATAGGCGGATCTGCCTAACAGCAGATCCATGGACTCGAAGTGAGTGGCACGGTGCACAAGGTATTCGAGGTGCCTAGTAAGTTACCCAAAGATCGATTAACAATTTCTAATGCGCGCGCTCGCAGAGATGGTCATGACTATTATGTCATGGCTATTCACTCACGCTGCGCGCGTTTTATTTTTAGCTAACGCTAACTTAGCTACTGTGATGCAAGGGGCTGTGAGGGCGCGTTGCGATCACATTATGAGTTTGATCACACGGATTTTTGTTGCGATAGCATGTGATGACGAAATTGATATGCGTCCATGATGATATAGGGCTGCGAGGTGAGTCGATGTGCTTGGCGCGCGTGTTGTATTGAGGGCGCTGGGTAATGACTCAAATGCTTAACTGCGCGTGGATTCTTGGCGTGCTCAGGTAATGTAAATGCTGATGGGGTTTGATCAGGAGGCGTATTGCTTGTAAGCCTGCCGTATCCCTCGATAAACGGGCGTGGAATGCGAAGGGATTTTTCCTCGTAAGAAAAAGTTTGCCACGCTGGTTTTGTGGTCCCAGTGGGGAAATCAGATACTGACTGCTTTACAAAATAAGGTGTTCTTTTAATAGCGTTCTGTCTGTCTGTGTATCGAGGGGTTGCTCTTGTGTGAGAAGAGCGGTATTGCTTTTATTTTGCGCGATCAATTGTGCTGTACGTGCCAGCAAAATAAGTTGCTCGGCAGTTTCGTGTCGTAAAAATTTTGCATCTGTTTTATCTTGCGCAATCACATGTTTAGCTAATTCATCTTCATATATTTTGCGTGCAGCTGTATTTTCCTGCGTGAACGTTTTTAATTCGATAAGACTAATTTCTTTTTCTGTTTTATTTTTTCCTGCACTTAAAAAACTTTGAATATGGCTATCTTTTTTGGTCAGTGCATTGAGCTTTTTAATTGTATTGATAAGTACTTCTCGGGCCACTTCATCTTTTAGTCCAAGTTGTGTGATTAATTGATTTTCTTGGCTTGTCTGTTCTGCTTGTAACAGTGTTAGCAGGCGTGTTTTTAACTCCGCTGTGTTTCCACGCAAATCATCGAGTCCTTCAAGATATTGGCCACTGCGATAGCCGCTATTGATAAGCTTAATATCGGCTTTAAGGAGCGAGGTATGTAAGCTACTGAAGGGGTGTGTCGTGAGTTTGTCGATGCGCTGTTGAATATGATTTTTTCGTTGCTGTTGTTCTTCGTTCTGACTGAGCGAGGTAACGTCATTTTTTTCTTCTTCGCGCAGTACTTTTATTAAGATAGAGTAAAACTTTATTTTAGCAATCGCTGTTTGATAGAGGTGATGTTGCGTTGCTGTCTGTTCGACGGTTTTTGCAATGCCCTGTTCTTGAACGGATACCTTAATCGTGTTGCTGTCTTGATCCGCTTGTTGTTGCGCTAGGGTAGAACGATGGGCGCCGATAAACTGATTTTCTTTACGGTGAGAAATGATTTCGGTCGCCGAAGCACTGGCTGTTGATATGGCACCTATTGCAAAGAGCGCGGGCGAAGCAACAGCGCCGGGTGTAAGTGAGACGACTGTGCCCGCTAGCATCATGCTTTGTCCTAGGGTGGTCATCACTCCTGAGGCAATTTCATTACGTCTAAATCCTTGCTTTTGGTCAATAAATTGTTGAAGTGAGGTTGAGAGATGCGGGTTGTGGTGAGTGTTAGGTGTTTCTAAATAAGTGATGGCTTGTTTGTCTTTTTCCAGCTCTTTGTGATTCAAGATGCCTGTTGTTGCATTGGCTGCGCCGGCAATCATCATGGCCACTTGAGCGGGGACGAAAATACCTGTTGCTACGGATTCGGCGGTGTGTGCGATGGCGGCCTGCCCTATGATTTCAGTGATGGCACCTGTGCCAGCAACGGGTAAACCTGAAGCCATGCCCATCATCGCGATGGCGTTGGTTGGGCCCACGATATCGCGTTTAATGCGGGTGATATGACGTTGGGCTTCTTGTTGTTGGTATTGCATGGTGGCATGCCATGTTGCCTCTGATGGGTTCTCGCTTTCTTTTGCGAGGGTGCTTGCGAGGGTGAAAAATTTTTGTCCGTATTGTTTAACTTGATGAAATGGTATGCGGGGCGTTTGCCCAAATTTTTCCATCTCATTGCGACACTGTCTTAGTGGTGATAACTCGGCTGCTGTTTTTCCTTGTGCTTCAAACGTTTTAATAACTTCGTCTTGGCTGCGCAATACTTCTTGCAGTTGTTTTGGGTATTCTTTTTTCCAAAGCGTATGGCATTCCTTTACGGCACCATATGCACCGAGTGCGACAATCGGTGTGGCAATAACGCATGAAGCAAAACTGACCGCAGGGCCTGCTATGGCCGACGCTGATTTTCCAACGGTTACGATGGTTTCTTCCACTCCATTGAGTGAGGCACCTGCCACTACGATACCTTCTTCAACGTTGGCAAGGGATGCGCCTACTGCCGAAATAAAATTGCCCGTTGTACCGCTCGGTGTTTTTAATGACATGCTGATAGCGGATGCGGTTTCATCAATCCCTTGAATGGAATGGAGCGCTATCGCGTATTGATTAAGTGCATTTAACACACGTGTTGGGCGTGATTGTTGATGAACCGGGGTGTATTTCTCCCCGAGTAGGGGACTGGTTTGCGTGGCAACACGGATATATGTTGCAGATGGCGGTGTGGGTGTCTCGTTTATTTTCATTGCGCTTTATGTGGGTAAAGGTGATGGGTTAGGGGTGGAGGCGATACAGAAAATAGAAAGTTGTGGCATGTTGATGGTTGGGGATGGCCATATAACTTATGAGTATTAATTTCAAAAACGAGAATGTTCTGTTGCGATAGATTCATTTTAGTTCGATGATTTTTTTGAGGATTTAAATTATAGAGCAGGACGGTATATCTGCCTGATGGTGAGTTGTTTAACGTTAAAGAGAACTGACAGCTAGAATAGCGTTTATCTTAATGCTGAGCGTTGCTTACTCACAATTCATGGCTAACCCAAAAAAACCCGCTTATAGCGAAGCATCGATCCGTGTTTTAAAGGGATTGGAACCTGTCAAACAGCGCCCTGGTATGTACACGCGCACAGAAAACCCCCTGCATATTTTGTTGGAGGTGATTGATAATGCCGCGGATGAAGCCTTAGGTGGGCATGCCAAGCAAATTACCGTGACTTTACATACGGATGACAGCATCAGTGTGCAAGACGACGGACGGGGTATTCCGATTGGTCAGCACCCGACCGAAGGTGTGCCTGTCGTTGAGATTGTGTTCACACGTTTGCATGCGGGCGGTAAATTCGATAAGGCCAATGGGGGAGCCTATGCGTTTTCCGGTGGTTTGCATGGTGTCGGTGTGTCTGTCACAAATGCGTTGTCTCGTCGTTTAGATGTGACGGTATGGCGAGATGGCAAACAAGCACAGTTAGGATTTTCCCATGGTGATGTAGTCAAGCCCTTACGCTTAACGGCGTTGCCGCGTGCTGGGCAAGTGACGGGTACCCTGGTGCGTGTTTGGCCCGATGCGCAATATTTTGATTCGCCGCTTGTGCCGGCAATGGAGTTGCAACGTCTGCTGCGTTCTAAAGCGGTGTTATTAGCCGGTGTGGAGTTGTGCTTTGTCCAAGAAAAAACGGATGAGCGTCATACCTGGTGTTATCAACAAGGCTTGCGCGGGTATTTGCTTGAGGCACTGGTGTCGCATGGCGAGTTAGTGGTGCCTTTGTTTGAGGGAGAGCATTTTGCGGATCCTGAACGCAATGTAGCGGAAGAAGGATTTGCGCAGGGGGAAGGCGCAACTTGGGCTGTGGCGTGGACAGAAGATGGCGCACCGTTACGTGAGAGCTATGTTAATTTGATCCCCACTCCAGCAGGGGGGACGCATGAGTCTGGTTTACGCGAGGGTCTCTATCAGGCCTTAAAAAGTTTTGTTGAGTTGCATGCATTATTGCCTAAAGGTGTGCGGTTATTACCTGAAGATGTATTTTCGCGCGTCTCGTTTGTGCTTTCAGCAAAGGTACTTGATCCTCAATTTCAAGGTCAGATTAAAGAAAAACTAAATTCACGTGATGCTCTTAAACTTGTCGCTAATTTTGTGCGCCCTGCTTTAGAGTTATGGCTTAACCAACATTTGGAACATGGTCGTAAGCTGGCGGAGCTGGTGATTCGTCAGGCACAGGCGCGTACTCGCGCGGGACAAAAAGTTGAAAAGAAAAAAAGCTCGGGCGTAGCGGTGTTGCCGGGTAAATTGACTGATTGCGAAAGTACCGATATTTCACGTAACGAGTTATTTTTAGTCGAAGGTGATTCGGCAGGTGGCTCGGCAAAAATGGGCAGAGATAAAACATTTCAGGCGATCTTACCTTTGCGTGGAAAGGTGCTTAATACTTGGGAAACTGAACGTGATCGGTTATTTGCCAATAATGAAGTACATGATATTGCTGTCGCAATTGGTGTTGACCCCCATGGTCAACTTGATGACCCCGATTTGTCTAATTTGCGTTACGGAAAAATATGTATTTTGTCGGATGCGGATGTGGATGGTGCGCATATTCAAGTTTTATTGCTCACTTTATTTTTTAAGCATTTTCCAAAACTATTTGAGCGTGGTCATATTCAAGTGGCGCAACCCCCTTTGTTTCGGGTGGATGCGCCGGCACGGGGGAAAAAGCCCGCACAAAAACTGTATGCATTGGATGAAAGTGAATTAAAAGCAATTGAAGATAAGTTGCTTAAAGAAGGCGTGCGTGCTGGATCTTGGCAAATTTCGCGCTTTAAAGGTTTGGGTGAAATGAGCGCTTTGCAATTATGGGAGACGACGATGAATCCAGATACGCGTCGGTTGTTGCCCATTGCTTTGGGTACAGTGAATGATCAGGAAACGCGGGGCATGATGACGATGCTGATGGGCAAGGGTGAAGCATTTGCTCGGCGTATTTGGTTGGAGCGCAAGGGTAATGAAACCGAAGCGGATATTTGATGCGTTGCGGTTGTTATCAGAGGTATTCTTGATAAGACAATGATGTAAAACAGAGGGAACGTGCGATATTTCCCTCTTATTTTTATGTGCTGTTCTAAAACGTTTTACTAAGATAAATATTTTTGTGCAAACCTTGCGTAAAATAAATCTTGCTTTAAAAATTAATTCTGTAGTTAGCGACAGCGAGTTGCTCACTATTACCCGCTAGATTGCCTACGTTTTGTTTGTGTACGACGGTGAGTCCGAGAGATGCATTTTTTGATACGGGTGTGAAGTAGGCAATTTCTGCGCGATATTCGCGTGCGGGGCTTGCAAGATTAATAGTTGTTTGATTACGTAGTAAGTTGTTGTCGATATCAACACTGTAGGGTAAATCTAAGGTCATTGTTCCCCCAGTCGTTGCGAGGGGCGCAGACATAATCAATGCTAAGCGATCGGCTGTGCGCCAACGATTACTCAGTATCAGTCCTAGTCCGTAAGCTTGACTACGTGTTGCCGTAATCGTGCTGATTAAACTGTCACCATTGTTGTTGTAGTCTTGCGTTGTCCCTTGTGAGTAGTAGCCCGCAATGGCAACATCATCAACGAGTTTATGTGCGGCGTTAAGCGTAAATATGCGTGTGTTGGCTTGATTGTTGAGACTAAATCCGGTGCCCATCTGTGTGCCAAGTAGTGCGCTTTGCTCTCATAAAATAGAAAACCCAAAACCGAGCATGCTATTACCCATTTGTTTAGAAATTTCAAAATGCCCAAGCGTCACCTCGTTGGGCGCGCGGGTGCTTGTGGTGTCTATCAGTGGATTAACGCTCCTTTGACTGGACATGGCGTCGGGCAGGTGTGTGCCGATCATGCCAAACTTTATTTTTAATCCGTTAGATAGTTGTTGTCCGATAGCGAAGCTCGATGCGGTATGGGCAAGGTTATGGTACGCATTGGCTAATCCTATCTCAGCAAGTTGAGGTGCGCCGTCGATACGGTAATCCGCTAATCCAAAGTAATTGTTTTGTCCGCCGGTGGCGATGGCAAATTCATGGCCATTGCTAAAACGTTTAATCAAACTAGCTGCGCTAATCATGCTGGTATTTTGATTAACGTAGAGGGGGTCCGCTATTAAGTTACCTGGAATAGTAGATAGATCGCTACGCGTATAGCTGAGTCGAGATCCTTGTCTGTCTAAAATAATTTCTCTGGTGCGGATCATGCGGTCACTGTCATTACCCATCATATTGGCGAGAGATCTGGATGTTTCCGGTGCGATGGTTGTATTTAAGTTAACGGAAAATTGACGGTTAAATATATCTGTTGCGCCACTAATTACAAATGCGTTTTGTGCTGCAGCTTGCTGTATTGCTCCGCCTAATGCACCGTTGACGTTACCCAATGCCAGGCTTGCTACGGGTAGGTATGTGCCATTTCGGGTTTGGATGGTGAGCTGTCCGATAGGTTGTAGTGATTTTCTTACATTGATTAAGCCCCAACCGTAAATCGGATCAGGCGTACCTTCTGGTGAATCACCTAAGTGCGTCGCTGTTTTAAAAATAATTTGTGCAATGGTTGCTGCCTTAAGCTGGGGCCAAAAAGATTTGATGAGTGCTGCTTGACCTGCGACCATGGGTGCTGCAAATGCAGCACTACTTTTGTTTGCATAGGTTTGGCCATTACTGGCTACGGTGATATCGCTTCCTGGTGCAACGACATACCATTGCGCCAGCGCCCCAGCGGGCTCTGAAAAATCAGTTGCTTGATTTTGGCTATCCACTGCACCGACCACAATAATTTGTTTTTTTGCCCAATCGGCACTGGCATAATCGGCTAAAGAATACGATTCTGTTGCGGTTTTACTGTTAGCAGCGATGGTAAATAGCACGTCTCTAGCGATACCTGCTTGCATCGCTGAGATAGTAGTACGTTGTAGTTTATTGAATGTACTAAAAGACAAATTAATAATGGGCACACGTGTTGATCGTGCTAGCCAGGCAATACCATTTGAAATAGCTGATGAAGATAGCCGATCTTGTTCTGGTGTTGAAAAAGTTTGCGTCATCGCTACTTTTGCGCCGGGAGCGACTCCTTGCAAATATTTATCGCCATCTTCCCCTGTAACGAGAGCGAGCGACCCGAGTGCTGTTGACACGACGGTTGTGGCGTGACCATCATTCTGGGTGTTGGTAAATGACTCATCTACATTGGCTGAGTTTGCAAAGGCGTTATATGTCTGTCTGACTTTCCCAAAAATAAGTGGGTGATCAATTTGCAACGCGGAGTCGGCAAAGCCAATCGTGATATTTCGCCCATCTCTTATCCCTAACTCAGCCGCATAGGGTTGGTTGATTTGATTAAGCCAAGGTTGATTGTCGCGAACGAGTACTTCTTCTGAAGTAGAAAAAGTAATTGCGATATCGTTGGGTGTCTGATCATGCCAGTATTGATGACCTTCTTCTATATCACTGAAATTTAAAGATCCCAGAGGACTCGATAAGGTTTGCGGGTTGCTTGCTGTCTGTGTGTTTGCAATGGATGCAGTATTGTCAAAGAAAGTATGCGTTGTTCTTTTTTCAGGTAAATGTGCGCTATGGTGGTTTGGTATATCTGTGTCGGCAAACCCGATAACTGAATGCTGGCTGTTGTTGTTTCTAAGTAAGCTGGCGTGAGCTGGATGTGCGGCAACATCCACTACTTGACCTAATAATAGGGTTAGCCATAGCGCAGTAAAGCTTTGTTCTAGTCGTCGGGGGTTCTGCATGGCATTTCTCCTTATTTTTCAAACGAATGCGAAAAATTGAAAAAATTTGTGAAATACGTTGCAGCAAGAAAGATGGTAAATGAATTTGTATGAAAAAGATGAACTACGAATAGACAGTTTTTTGGGGCGTGAATTTTTTTACAGGGCGATTTAAATATATAGATAAGCGACGCTTAAACTCATACTAAAAAGTATATGGTGAGTTTAGCGCGCGATGATAGGAACGCGTGGTGTGCGTGCACACATAAGCTCGTAGCCGATGGTGCCGCAAGCTTTTGCAACATCATCGATGAGCAGTTGAGCACCCCATAGTTCGACTGTGCTGCCAACTATTGCGCCCGAAATTGAGGTGATATCAACACACAGCATATCCATCGATACGCATCCAACGAGTTGCGTGAGAATGCCGTTGACGAGCACTGGTGTGCCATCGGGTGCATGGCGAGGATAGCCATCAGCGTAACCACATGCGACGACACCGATACGCATTTTATGTGAGGCCGTGAAGCGTCCGTTATAACCTATTGTTTCCTTTGCTTGTATCACTTGAGTGGCGATTATTTCGCTAGATAGCGTCATACTGGGCTGTAGATTGTGCTCATTGACTTCATGACTGATACCGTTGGGTGATGCACCGTATAGGATGATGCCTGGGCGCACCCAATCGGCATGGGTTTGCGGTTGCCATAGTATCGCTGCGGAGTTAGCCATACTATGGGGTGCGGATATATTTTCGCTGGCTTCTTTAAATATGTTGATTTGCCGAACTACCTTGTCTGCGTTATTTGCTTCAGAGAAATGTGTCATCAGCGTGATTTCATTGACCCATGCTAAAGCACGCAATCGTTGCCACGCAGCGAAATAATGCGGTGGCTTAAATCCGAGTCGGTTCATGCCACTGTTCATTTTTAGGTAAACGGCAATAGGATAGGTCAGTGGCGTTTGCTCAAGGAGACGTAGTTGTTCTTCGCTGTGGACGACGATGGTTAATTTCAAATGCTCAACGACCGCTAAATCACTGGGCGTAAAAATACCCTCAAGTAGCAAAATAGGACCTTGCCATCCAAGTTGCCGCAGTAAAGCAGCTTCAGCTAAGTCCAATAGAGCAAAGCCATCGGCTTTTTTTAGGCCGGGATAGACGTGGGCGACGCTATGACCATAGGCATTTGCTTTGACTACTGCCCATATTTTTGCATTGGGTGCGCGTTGTTTTACAACGCTTAAATTATGACTTAAAGCAGTTAGATGGATCTGCGCTTGAATGGGTCTTGGCATTGGAGATGGAGGTCAAAAATTAGCGTGGCTGGAGTGGCAAGAAAAAAATATAAGCGCTTTATCTTACCAGTGCGGTGGCTTGGATGCGCGAGGTGATATCTCTTTCATGATATAAACATGACCGACATGAACTCAGCATTAATGGATTGTGAGCAGAATGAAAAAAGGGTTTTATACAATTATGGCAGCGCAGTTTTTCTCTTCGCTGGCTGATAATGCATTATTAATTGCTGCGATTGCTTTGCTAGCACAGGTCAATGCGCCTGATTGGATGACGCCATTACTCAAATTATTTTTTGTGCTTTCTTATGTATTGCTCGCGGCTTTTGTCGGGGCTTTTGCAGACGCAATGCCTAAAGGGCGTGTGATGTTTGTCACCAATGGCATAAAAATGGTGGGCTGTGCCATGATGTTATTTGGTAGTCATCCTTTATTGGCTTATGGTGTAGTTGGTTTTGGCGCCGCCGCTTACTCACCTGCAAAGTACGGTATTTTGACTGAGTTATTACCCCCCGAAAAATTGGTGACGGCCAATGGTTGGATTGAAGGCCTAACGGTTGGATCTATTATTTTAGGTACGGTTTTGGGTGGGGCCTTGATTTCGGTAAAAATTTCTACTTTGCTGCTTAGTTTTGATTTTCCTTTTATAACAACAGGAATTGAAACGCCGGCAGAAGCTGCCATGATGGTGGTTATTTTTCTTTATGTTGTCGCCGCATTATTTAATTCACGTATTCCTGACACCGGAATTGTTTATCCTAGTCAGGGCCATAATCCCATCGAATTAATTAAAGACTTTGCTCATTGTTTTACGACCCTTTGGCGTGATCGTTTGGGGCAAATATCATTGGCTGTAACGACGATATTTTGGGGTGCAGGTGCAGCGCTGCAGTATATCGTGCTCAAGTGGGCAGAGGAACGTTTGGGTATGGATCTCTCCAGCGGAGCGATTTTGCAAGCGGTAGTGGCAGTAGGGGTGGCTATCGGTGCAACTTATGCTGCTATGCGGGTGCCACTGAAGCGATCATTGTCAGTTCTCCCTATGGGGATTGCTATGGGTGCGGTGGTGATGACGATGGCATTTTTTAGTAAAGCGTCGTTGCCTGATTATGTGTTTTCTTTAGGGACGTTTCATATTCCCTTGTATTTGGTGATTACCTATCTTTTTCTGATGTTGGTCGGTGCTTTATCGGGTTATTTTGTCGTGCCGATGAATGCGTTGTTGCAGCATCGTGGCCATGTGTTGTTATCCGCTGGGCACTCTATTGCGGTACAAAACTTCAATGAAAATATTTCAGTACTGGTGATGTTGTGTTTTTATGCATTATTAGTACGCTTTAATGCGCCAGTAGGCTTGATTGTGATTTTATTTGGGGTATTTGTTTGTACTGCGATGTGGTTAGTGATTTGCCGTCATGCTGCCAATCAGCGCGAGTACGATTCTTTGCCGCTTATTGGCGAGGAAAAACGTGCTGATAATACTCGGCGTTTTTAATCAGTATCTAAAAAATAGTGCACTATTTTTTGGTTGTTGATTCAGTATGATGTTGATGTTGATGTTGATGTTGATGTTGATGTTGATGTTGATGTTGATGTTGATGTTGATGTTGATGTTGATGTTGATGTTGATGTTGATGTTGATGTTGATGTTGATGTTGTGCAAAGCCGCTCGACTATAGGGTGCACATTGCATATCCCACAATATGCTTAAATATGTTTGATTAAATGCCTTCTATGGCTGATTGATTTTTGCATAGTGAGGATGGCTTTTATTAAAGTACGTCACTGCTATCTTATGAAGATGCTTTTTATCTTTGCATTAGGTTTTTTGCACACGCCCTCATTCTTGCAAATACAGTATTGCGCGATATTGAGCACTTTGTTTTTCCGCTCGGCTGGAGGCAAATCCTACTACGGGGGAAAAAGCATGCTGTGTTGCTTCCCGTTTTGCCCTCATGTGCACTTAAAAGTAGGGTGAAGCATCGTTTGGCTTTTTCGTAGTGTGCGCATTTTTTTTATCCTGCACTTAATCAGGGTATGCAAAAAATTGATCTACTTAGGGTGAGTCCGCCAATAGATCTATGTAGTCAATTTGGCATGTGAGGAGATAAGTATTGCGTTAGACGCTTTTCATTTCGGTGCGATAAGGTGACGCTTAGGCGAGTTGCGCGAGTCCTTGCACCATGCATAAATCAGCCCAGGCTTTTGCTTTTTCTTCTGGACGTCTTAGTAGATAGGCGGGATGGTAAGTAACAATAACCGGGATCTCGTTGTACTGATGTATTTGCCCACGAAGTTTACTAATCGATGAAGCGGTTTGTAGCAATGTTTGTGCAGCAAATCGTCCAAGGAGAATAATGCATTTGGGTTGAAGCAGGGTAATTTGTCTATGTAGGTATTGAGTGCATTGCGCTATTTCTTCTGGGTGTGGGTCGCGGTTACCTGGGGGGCGACATTTTAAAACGTTAGCAATGTAGGTGTTACGTGCGCGCGATAAACCAATTGCATGCAGCATGTTGTCGAGCAGCTGACCTGCCTGACCGACAAATGCCTGTCCTCGTCGATCTTCTTGTTCACCGGGGGCTTCTCCGATGATGAGCCAGTCTGCTTGGCGTGAACCTGCGCCGAAGACGGTTTGTGTGCGTGTTTGGCATAAATTACATTGCTGGCAAGCAGTCACTGTTTTTTCTAAGGTCTCCCAATCCATCATAGAAACAGTTTGGGGGATCTCTTTGCTTGGCACATCAATTTCTCGAAGCACCCATTCAGGGCCTATGTTAAGTGCATCGAGAAATAATTGATGGTGAGTTTGCATACTTGTTATGTGGAAGATCGAGATTAAAGTGCGATCATCATTACATACATTCTTACCAAACGTTATCGGGCAGTTTTTTTGTTAGCTCAGGAATGGTGTCACGAGTAAACTTGGGGTGAGTAATGCCTTGTCTTAGCTGCATTCTGTAATCTCGCCAAGCCAAAATAGCGTAGCGTCCCAGCATGCTGATCGCAACCAAGTTAATTAGTGCCATTAAAGACATACTTGCATCAGCCATATCCCAGACGAGAGGGAGGTGACTGACACTCCCAAACATGACCATGCCCAGAACACTTAAGCGAAAGCCAAGTAAAACCAAGGGTCGGCGGGATAGGAGTCCAATGCTACCTTCTGCATAAGCGTAGTTGCCGATAATGGAGGAAAAAGCGAAGAAGAAAATAATGATTGCCATCACTGCGCTGCCCCAAGGTCCTACTTGGCTAGTGACAGCACGTTGAGTAAGAACCGCGCCTTCCATACCGACCCCTGGAAAATACTGACCAGAGAGCAAAATCATCATGGCTGTGGCAGTACAGATAATAACGGTATCCATAAAAACCCCCAGCATCTGTAATAAGCCTTGGTTAACTGGATGCGGGGTTGTTGCAATGGCTGCTGCGTTGGGGGCACTACCCATACCCGCCTCATTGGAGTAAAGACCGCGTCGGATGCCGACAGCCATTGCTTGGCTAATTGCATAACCGACTAAACCCCCAACGGCAGGCTCTAAACCAAAGGCACTCCGGAAGATCACTGCCAGTACATGGGGAATTTCACTTAGATGCACTGCCATGACGTAAAACACTAGGCTTAAATAAGCCAATGCCATAAGTGGAACAAGTAGTTGAGCCAGTCGTGCTACGCGGCGTACACCACCAAAGATAATCGGCGCTGTTAGCAGCACCAATACAATTCCTACCATGCCTTTAGGGAGAGCAAATGCATGGAAAAACGCATCGCTAATTGCGTTAGCTTGGGTTGCGTTAAACACCAAACCAAACGTCATGGTGAGTGCAAGTGCAAATATCATGCTTAGGACGGGTGCACCTAAACCCATACGAATATAGTAGGCGGGACCACCACGAAAGCTATTGTCTTTTGGATGGGCTACTTTGAAAATCTGCGCGAGCGTGGCTTCAACAAATGCGGTTGCCATACCCAGCAAGGCGGTAATCCACATCCAAAAAATTGCTCCTGGGCCGCCGACCGTTAGAGCCACTGCAACGCCGGCAATATTACCCGTACCAACACGGCTAGCCATGCCCGTCGCGAATGCCTGAAATCCTGTGATGCCACCGGTTTTTGCACCGTTTCTGAAAATAATGCGCAGGCTGTATGGTAGCGCGCGCACCTGTACAACGCCTAGGCGTAGTGTGAAGTAAAGTCCGACGCCGAGCAGCAGGTAAACTAAAACTTGGTTACCAATCATGCTGTTAATCCAATCGACAGCGGGTCTGAGCCATGCGTCCATAAAACATCTCCAACAAATTGCCCATTTACTGGGCGGAAAGAACAGCTTAAACAGCTAAGGGCGCAAGCATAATTGCTTTTTATAATAATTAACAGATTGTTAAACGATTAAATTAGATAATTCACAATTGTCGTAGGTAGACGGTGCGTTAAAATGCGACTTGTTAGTAAATTCCTACATTATTTTCGAAAAATCATGACGATGAATTCAGGCCATCTTTGGATTTCTTGGGATAAATATCACCGGTTAATTGATCTTTTAGCCGTCAATATCCATCAGTCAAATTGGCATTTTGATCATATTTTGTGTTTGGCTCGTGGGGGCTTGCGAGTAGGTGATCAGTTGTCTCGTATTTTTAATGTGCCCTTGGCTATTTTATCAACGCGCAGCTACGTCGGCGAAGCGGGGGAGGAGCATGGTGAACTGGTGATTGCCTCCAGTATTACTTCAACGGTTGAACCCCTGGCAGGCCGGATTTTGTTGGTCGATGATTTAGTTGACTCGGGGATTACTTTGCATCAAGTTTGCCGGCATATTCCAGCACGTCATCGTCAGATCAGCGAGATGCGCACAGCGGTGTTGTGGTGGAAGTCGCGTTCACATGTTGTGCCTGATTATTTTGTTGAGTATTTGCCAACTAATCCCTGGGTGCATCAGCCCTTTGAAATATACGATCAATTGCAGGTTCAGGATATTGAGCAGGGGCAAATTAGGGGCTAGAGAAAGAAGCATTGTCTATCGTTTCGGACCATCTGGTGTTGGGATAATGGAGTTAGTCGGCTATTGAGTCCGTTTCTTATTTTTCACGCAATAAATAACGAGTTATCTTAATTTTGGATGGCGTATATGGCGTGATCTTACCCAGAGTGGGATATGCGTGTTGATGTGTTTAAAACGTGATTCATTAATATGCGTGAGCTTGGTGTTGGCATGGCGATCTGATGCCGTGGTGGATGATAGTTCAGCTATAACAGGTTGGCCTATCTTCTGTTGGTCTATGGCATAAATTGATTTATGGCGTAATGGGGTAGGCCATCACGACCGCATCTTCGCGCCCTACGGTAAGCGGGTAGTAGTTGTGTCTGCGACTGATCTCGATAAATCCAAATTGTTGATAAGTTAATTGTGCGATATGGTTGGATTGGCGCACCTCTAAAAGTAATTGCTGCAAACCGTGAGCACGGGCATATTGGCTGGCTGCATTGAGTAGTTGCCGTGCGTACCCTTGGCGGCGGTCATCGGGGGCTACCGTGATATTGAGTATTTCTAAGTTATCTACGGCGGGTAACAAGATGCAGTAAGCGCGTAGCTTGCCTGCTTGCTCAATACACCAGCACACGTTATTTGATCTGAGGGCGCTGTGGAAGTGATCTTGTGGCCAAGCGAGAATATGGGATGCTTGCTCTATCGACATAATGGCAGGGAGATCATGCCAGTCTATCTCCCTGATATGCGTTTTCGCTAACATGCATTTCGCTCGTTGATGGTGAGTGCGATTTTATTGCGTATGTAAATGGGTTGCGCTTGTTCTGGGCGTAGCACTTCGCCTGCTGCTAAGTGACTTAGTGCGAGTTGGGCTACGCAGTCCGCACGGGGCATACATAAAGGTAATGTGTGTTTTGCGTTGATATGGGCCAATTGCTCGGCAAATATCGTACTAGCATTACCGGCTAAACAAATATTTGATTGCGTACTACTGATCTCGGTGGGCCGGGATAGTTGAGGTGGGGTATGCGTTTGCCAGCGCCCATTTATATATTCGTATTGTCCCCAGTAAGCTTCGCCCATGCGGGCGTCTAGTGCAACAAGTACGTGTAGGTGCCCCTCTTCTTGTCGCGCACGTTCAGCGCATGACATCAGCGTGTCGACTGCGATGATCGGTAGATCTGCACCAAACGCTAAGCCTTGAGCATGTGCGCATGCGCCGCGTAGTCCTGTAAACGCCCCTGGCCCTGCGCCGAATGCAATAGCAGAAAGATCGCTGAGCCCTAGCTGTGCTTCATCTAACAAGGCTTGTACGAGCGGTAACACGCGCATGCTTGATTGCGCACCTGTGTGTTCATGTCTTAGCAGCACACCATGTGGGCCTATGAGGGCAATGGAGCAGAATTCGGTGGAGGTCTCAAGGGCAAGCAGGGAGGGGGACATAAGTATGTGTGGGGCGGCAGGTTAGGCGTCTTAGTTATGCGAGAAAAGGAAATATACCGGTTAATTTTAACCATGAATATGGCATATATCTGCATGATAGAGGCATGTTATCTATTAGCCAGCGACGTATAGGAAAAAATGGTGAGTTGATACAAAGCAAAAGAATTTTTTCTAAGCTTGATAGAGTTTGTGCTGTAGTTTTGTGAAACACGTTGTTACCTACCAGTTTTTTCTTAACCAGCGGCGGATAATATTCATACAAGGAAAATTGTGATGCCACCAACGTTTGTACAAGTATGAAGTTGCGTAGGGGTATTGTATGCGGGCCTGGCGCAGCTCTTGAGCATACTCAGCGAGTAATTTTGCCAGTGTGGTATCAGTGTTATGCATACGATTTTGATATCGTGTTAATTGCGATGGCGTGTTGATATCAAATCCACTGAAATGGAAAAACAATAACGGATACTCGCCTGTTTCATAGATATTTTCTTTATTGAGCAAAAGTGGTCTTTCGTGCAAATTCCAGTAAGCGACGTTTGCACCTGGGTGACGAAAAATTGCGCATTTAGGAAAAAGCACAGGGACAAGATCTAACCAACGTTGATCACCGCATGTGCCATTGCGTGGCTCGTTTTTTCCGGAACGAATAACGCTTTCCGCCCACCAGTCGAGAAAGTATAGGGCTGTCGGGGTGTTGTTTACACCGATATATCCGGCATTAAACACGCCACTTCTTAGCAAAGTGAGTACTGAAGGCTTAAGATGGTCGTTTGGGAAAGGCTGTAGATAGTGAGGGGTGAGTAAAGCGTCATATTCGGTAAGTGATGCTTCCAGTGCATCCGCGTTCGAAAAAAAACGAATATCTGAGTCAATGTAATGTACAGAAGAGAGTCCTTCTTTTAACAGTAATTTGATGATGTAAGGCTTTAATGCGAAGCACACTTCGGCTGGTGTATAGCGTGACACGATCCGTTGGATGACGGCAGGTTCGAGATAGTGTTCCACATGCCGTACTTCTATATCGGCACAGTTGGGTGTTGGTAGGGCATCTTTATGGCCAATAAGAAAAAGGACACGTTTTATTTTTGATGTGAGCGAAATACTTTTTAGTGCAACGAAAGAAAAAGGAATATGGTTTGTTGTTGCAATTGAAATAAATGCTGTTACACGCTGGTTCATGTGAGGCCCGATCATTTAGCGTGCATAGATGGGATCCCCACGGAAATCATATCTTGAATCAAATACATTGCGACTTATCTCTTGTATATTTTTTTTGTAATGGGCAAAAGCAGTCGATCATTTCTCATTTTTGCGTAACCTGCGGTCCATGCTAATTCGTTTAGTATTTTTTTAAACTTGGGTCGATAGCTTGGTATTAGTAAAAGCTTAATTGGCCAAAAGTAATCTAAGCGGTCAGACTTAGAAATAAACTTTCCGACACCAAAAGTCTCGTTGTGCATTAATGAAAAATATGCGTTAGCAAGCGATAGATTAGGCTTTTGAATGATATCGCTCCATATGTTGATTGCCAGTGGAACCATTTCCTCTGATCCGATAGCCTCGATACGCAATGCTTCCCTATTTTGGTGAACGATCTCAAGAATATATTTTTGGTAAATACTCGTGAATTTCTCGTGGACCCTATTTTCGTTATCGTCAATTAGTTTTTTGGCGACAATATGGATATCTTTTTGTTCGTAGCCGGTTACGCTGCCTGATGTGGAGTTCGATAGCATCTCGATGGGCGCTACAAATTCGAGCAAGGCGCGTGCCTCTTTTGTATTTTCAATATTTAAATTCGGACCGAAAGCCTGCTTCGATGTGTTTTGCGGCTGTTCATTGAGCGTTTTACTTAACCCAAGATAAAAGCCCGTAAACTTTGTATCAGGAAATATATACGCTATATTGTCTTGAATCGTTCCCCTCCAGCCAATATCAACAATACCGCAATGTTTTGTTTCCATGGTCAGGCCTATTTGCCGACAATATGCTAGGAATAGGTTTTTCCTCGTATCAAGATATGCGTTCGCTTTTTCTAAGAAAGATGGGTCTTTAAATAGTTTATTTATCCGATGATCTGACCAGGGGTATTGGACAGGCACATCTAAAGGTAAATCATATTGTTCAAAGAATATAGCAAATGCATTGTCGCAAAGATCGAGACTTTTAAGGAATGCGCGAGGGGATTGTGTGCTGTACAAATTCCACAGGCGCATAAGCTCTGTTTCGTCGAGGCGCCGCAGTGATGGCCCAAAGGTGGATAGACGACTCACTTCCAGTAAGACGCCTTCAGGTAAAAGATGGCAATAAGGAGAAGTGGCTCTTAAGGTCTGGTATAGCTTAAGAAAAAATTCACCTTCGCGGGTGAAGAAAAACAGCTGCTCTAATTTTTGGGCAAGTGCTTGTTCTTGTATTTGTAAAATAAATCCTATAAAGAGGGCGGCGGTTTCATGAGCAAATGTGCGAATTTCATTATCGTGCTCTTGATGTTTTGGTGACGTTATCGCACGTATAGTGTGTTTGCGTTGAGTAAATCTTTTTTCTTTGTATATACGGGCTGTATGTTCATCGTGGGGAAGAAATAGTTCCGCATTAAGTCCCAGGCGGTGTGCCACATTGACATCGGAATGTTGATTGTCCCCAAAATGAAAAAATGATTGAGCGGGTTGGTTTTCGATATTAAGCACATGTTGAAATAAGCGCCCCGAACGTTTGTTAAGGCCAATGTCACAAGACACATAGCCATCATCAAAAAATTTGTCGGCATTGATGTGTTTAAGCAATTCAAAAATATACTCTTTACCTAAGTAGAAATCTGAAATAAAAATCCGCTTTTTTGCACCATCGGAAAGAAATTTAGCATGTATGGTTGGGTCTATATAAATGACATATTTTTCTTGCGCTATTTCAGTACGAATTAGTTCCTTTATTAAGGTAGGGGTAATAACAAACCCTTCGACAGTAACTTGTTTTACCCATCTTTCTAATACGAGAGGCAATGCATATTCATCATCTAACCCTTTAGATTGTGACTCTATGCCAATTTGTCGCTCTATGGATTGTCGTAAATGAAAGAGAAGCCAGGGGTCGCGCAAATGGGGTCTGATGGCGTTGCCAGTGCGAAATAAAAGATCCCTAGCAGTATGTATTTTTACCGCGTCGGGGTGACAACGTCGTCTGATTACCGTGTCCCAGATGTCATAGCTGGCAATTTTTTTTGGATGCATAAGCCTTGCTCGTATTTGTTATATGGTCAATTTTTAATGATTTTTTATGCAATACCCATCATGTTTTTTGTTTTAGCGACAACATGGTGTAGAAAGTTTTTTTTCTTATGCCTTGTTAGAAAAGTTTTATTTTTAGCGCTAAAATTTTTGGGCAACATCTTTACAAAATGCGCTGCCGACATCGGTGGTTGGCTATAAAGCGGTTTAGTTGGGAGGGTAGGCGGGTATAAGCCAGCCGGATTAGCATCTACCCATTTGACTGCTTCTAGTACTTGTTTCATCCCCCATGCCAGTGGCTTATTCGCCATAAAAAGGTTGGCTGAGCGACTCATCTCTTCTCGTAGCTGGGCATTTTTTAGTAAATAAATAAGCCCTTCAGCAAATGACTCGGGTGCTTGATCGCAGAGTATGCTGGCTTCATTGGGTAAGTCGTAACGTGTGTTAGTACGGTAAAGCTCAATAATCGGCAGGCCGGCAGCCATCATTTCAAATGGGATGCGTGAAGGGTTAGATGAGCTGATGCAAAAGCCCACCATACAACGGTTGTATAGCGCATTGCATTCCTCGAGATTGATTAAGCCCAGATTTTCATGCTCAAACCAAACATGCATAGGTGTTTTTGATCCATAGAGGTAGATTTTTACTTCGGGCATTAAGTGTTTGACGATACCCAGTGCCTCAATCCCTAAAAATGCACCCCGTCGTGGTTTTTCAGGTTGGCAAATAAAACAAATCGCTAACTCTTTACGGACATTAGCCAATGGGCGATAAATGGAGGTATCTGCAAAAAAATCAAAGCTAAAGCTATTCGTATTAAAACGACTATAGATTTCATGCCGCAGCCAATTGCCAATAGTGATAGGTGTAAGGCCATATCTATATGAATTTTCAGCGAGTAGATATGTGTCACCCATTGGGTTGAAGCATGCTTCCCAATCTTGAACGAAATATAGTTTTTTACAAGCAAAGTTCAGATCGCGCACAATTTTTGCGCTATACCAAATGGTTGCAAATACCATGTCGCAAGGCTTAATTTCATGCCAACCAATACGCACATTGGCAAAGCGGTAGCCAAAAAGCCGAAAGATACAATCTGACGCGCTTTCTCTTGCCCGTAAACTTGAATCGTTTTCGAGATAAATAGTTGTGTCGTAATGGTTTGATTGTAAAAACTCTGCGTTTTGCAGAATAGTTCGGTGACCACCTGAACCTTCGATAAGCGTGGGTACCAACCAACTGACTGTCGTCATAAGTATTGCCCTTATTTTTATAAATTATAGAAAAAATAAATAATATAGTTGGAGTTGACTACATGGTTTTATTCAAATTTATTACGATGTGAGATACCCTTTAGGATTACGTTGTTGCCATCGCCATGTATCTGCGCACATATCTGTCAAGTTTTTCTTAGCTTTCCAGTTGATAAGGTGATGTGCCAGACTTGGGTCAGCCCAACATTGCGCAATATCGCCTGGTCGTCGATTAACGATTTCAAATGGAACAGCATGACCAGATATCGCTTCAAATGCGGTCACTAGGTTGAGTACAGAGTGCCCTTGCCCAGTTCCCAGATTAACCGTCAATAACCCTCCCACTTGTTGTAAATAATCAAGTGCTGACACGTGACCATCAGCTAAATCGACTACATGTAGGTAGTCGCGTACACCGGTTCCATCGGGTGTTGGATAGTCATTTCCAAATATAGAAAGTTTTTTGCGTTGCCCACTTGCGACTTGTGCTACGTAGGGCATAAGATTATTAGGGACACCCCGCGGATATTCGCCAATTAATCCGCTCTCATGGGCGCCAACTGGGTTGAAGTAGCGTAAGCGCGCTATATTCCAGCCGGTTTCTGCTTTGCATAGATCATGCAAAATATCTTCTACGATGAGCTTTGAATTGCCATAAGGATTGGTCGCATGCCTTGGGAAATTTTCTTGAATCGGCACGCTTGCAGGATCGCCATAAACCGTTGCAGAAGATGAAAAAACAAATGTTTTAACCGCTGCTTTGCGCATTACTTTTAATAGCTCAAGTGTGCCTCTTACATTTACATCATAGTAGTCCAATGGATTAAGTACGGATTCTCCTACTGCTTTGAGTCCAGCAAAATGGATGACTGCATCAAAATGGTAGGCAGCAAATAATTGCTCCAGTAGATTACGATCGCGAACATCCCCTTTTTCAAAAATAGGCGCTTTCCCGGAAATTTTTTCGATGCGTGACAACACGCCGATATCACTATTAAATAAATTATCTAAAATGCATACATCGTAACCGCTTGCAATTAAGGCGGCGACTGTATGCGAGCCGATATAGCCAGCCCCTCCTGTAACAAGAATTTTCCTCAAAGTATGGGTTCCTTAACACGTTGATTGGTAGAATTGGTACGCATCTTCTGCCTGATCAAATAAGTGCAGTTTGCCTTCGACTAAGACTGCTGCATGGTTGCAATGGGCGCGGACATAGCCTAAGTCGTGTGATACTAAAATCATGGCTCTATCTTTACGTTTTTCAAACAGTTCGATCCGGCATTTTTCATGAAAGCGGCTGTCTCCTACCGCGACAATTTCGTCGACAAGAAAACAGTCGAATTCCACGGCCATGGAGATGGCGAATGCCAAGCGTGCACGCATACCGGCGGAGTATTTTTTTACAGGTTCGTTTAGGTAATTGCCAAGCTCAGAAAAGTCTTTTACAAAATCAATAGCTGAATGAATGGGTGCGTCATAGACGCGACAAATAAATCGCACATTATCAAGACCACTTAAACTACCTTGAAATGCACCACCAAAAGCCAATGGCCAGGAAATGCTGATGCCACGATGAATATGTCCTGTGGTAGGGAGCTCTGCACCACTAATGAGTCGAATGAGCGTAGATTTTCCTGCACCGTTACGCCCAAGGATGCCTATTTTTTCACCTTTAGCGACGCGTAAATTGATACCTTCAAGTACTGTGTGCGGGCCTTGCCGAGTGCTGTAAACCTTAGTAACTTGATCCAGGATAATCATTCTGGTTCTACCCTTCGACCTGTTTCTCTAACCAAAGCTAAGCCCAGCAGTGTTAGTGTCAAGTTGAATAGTATTAAGTAGACCGGGTCCTCATAAGTGGGCACTGCATCGCCAAAATAACCATGGCGGATCATTTCTGTACCATGCACCATAGGCAGCCATATAATTAATTCTTGGGCGGGCTTGGGCAGCCAATCAACCATAAAGGCTGCGCCAGAAAGCGGAAATAGCAGATAGGTAAAGATGTGCCATACGCGCTCTACAATTTCCGAACGTTCAGATGCGGCACCTACGACTAAACTGAGTGCTAAAGCAAACCAGGCAAGCAACAACCATCCTATCATTGCCGTCAGAATATCAATAGGAGGATTCATCCATCCCATTGCCGAAAAGACAATTGTGAGGGTGATGATTGAGGTGGTCGCACCGGTAATTTCTAAAATAAGGCGAGCAGCAAACACATCGAATACGCGCACATTGCGGTGATACATGAGGCTAAGATTGACTTCAATCGCTTTGACGACGCGATTACTGCAATTACGCCATAACAGTATCGAAGAATAACCCGTAACAGCAAATGCCGTGATAGGTAAGCTTGAGCCATGGACCGCTTTTGTTATGGTCCAGAGGGTTGTGACGCCCAAGGTAAATAACATGGGTTCTAAAAATAACCATAGAAAGCCAATATTGTGTCGGCCATAGCGGGTGATCATCTCTCGCATAATAAGTGCGCCGATGACGCGTACTTGTATTACGAAAGAGCGGCGTAATGATGCCTTTGGGATAAGCATAACAATGACCTTAATCTTTGTGCTCACGCACGCCGGCGATAAGAATTGTCAAAACACCCCAGCAAATCAGTCCCAAAATAAACGTTGCGAAAATGGCGCGTAATCGACGTGGTTCTATTGCTACATCGGGTTTGTTAGGCAAAACGATCCGCTCTAAATAGAGTTGT
>JADYYQ010000169.1 GCA_020853585.1 Ottowia sp. | reverse complement strand
GATCGACATCTCGTATCACCGGGACGAGTAAGCCATTGGGTGTGTCCGCAGCAAAGCCAATATGCATGTATTGCTTGAGGACTAGATTGTCCCCATCAAGGGACGCGTTAAATTCGGGAAATTTTTTCAGCGCGACTGCGCATATTTTTATTAAAAAAGCTAAGGCGGTGAGTTTAATCCCACTTTTTTCTTGCTCTTTATTTACCCGTAAACGAAAAGCTTCAAGCTCGGTAATATCCGCTTCTTCGTGATAGGTCACGGCGGGAATCATGACCCAATTGCGCGCCAGATTAGCCGCTGATAATTTTTTGATGCGGGGTAGTGCTTGGACTTGAATCGGACCAAATTTACTAAAATCAATTTTTGGCCAGGGCAGCAAATTAAGGTCGCTGCTACCGCGTGTTATTGGGTTGCCATGTTCATGTTGGCCTTGCATTGCGTTTTTGACAAAGAGCTGTACGTCGTTTTGTGTGACTCGCCCTTTAGGCCCACTACCGGAAACTTTGCTTATATCAACCCCGAGCTCACGTGCAAATTTGCGCACGGAAGGGCTGGCATGGCCCACAGAAGTAGGTAAGCTCTGTGTAGCGCTAACGGGTGTTTCAGTAGCGTAGTTTGCGACGGTTGCGGGTGCAGCGACTGTGATAGCAGATGGTGCGGTCGATGTGGCGCTTGCAAGTGATAGGGCAATTGGTGGGGAAGTCGGCGGGCTAGCAGCGTTGTTCGTTGATAATGCTAAATCGGAGGCTGCACTCGGTTGATCGGTTGGGATTGCACTCGATGCGTTTGGCTTAAGCATTAATACGGTCATGCCTTCAGATGCACGTTCGCCTACTTTGAGCTGCACGGTCTGTACCACGCCCGCTGCAGGGGAGGGAATATCCATCGTGGCTTTATCTGATTCAAGTGTGATCAGTGCCTGATCTAATGCAACAAGGTCACCTGCCTTGACGTGTACCTCAATCACTGGCACATCTTTTGTGTCGCCAATATCGGGTACTTTGACTTCCATAAGTTGACTACTCATCGATTTTCTCCTAATGGCGTCGTGTTTGAAGTTTACGGTGCTTGAGCTTAATTTATTTTTGCATGCAGCGCTTTTTATTGAGATGCGGTGCATGCAATATGCGTTTATTTAAGACACTAGACTGTAATCGGATTGGGTTTGTTAATGTCTAAACCGTATTTTTTAATCGCTTGGGCTACTTGTGTTGCAGGTATGGTGCCTTCATCAGCCAGTGCTTTTAGCGCCGCGATTGTTACCCAGTAACGATCTACTTCGAAAAAATGGCGTAATTTTTCACGCGTGTCTGAGCGGCCAAAGCCATCTGTGCCAAGGACCGTATATGGGCGACCTGCGCGTTGCACCCAAGGGCGAATTTGTTCGGCAAACAGACGTATGTAATCGGTTGATGCAATCACCGGCCCCGTTGTTGTAGACAAACATTTTTCGATATGGGTAATACGTGGGGCGTCGGTTGGATGAAGCAGATTAAAGCGCTGTGCATCGCTGCCTTCGCGTGCTAATTCGGTAAAGCTTGGGCAACTCCAGAGATCACTGTTGATGTTCCAGTCTGATTTAAGTAAGTCAGCCGCAGCAATTACTTCGCGGAAAATGGTTCCGCTACCCAAAAGTTGTACGCATGGGGTTCGTTTATCTAAGGTATTTTGGGATGCGGCTTTGTGAGTAGATGGCGTACTGGATGCAGTTTTATCTGCATTATGTTCGCTAGCCTTTTTAAACAGATACATGCCTTTTAGGATGTCTTGCTCTATGCCTTCTGGCATTGCAGGATGAGCGTAGTTTTCATTCATTACCGTGATGTAGTAATACACATCTTGCTGCTCTGCCACCATGCGTCTTAGCCCATCTTGAATGATGACCGCTAGCTCGTATGAAAAAGTGGGGTCATATGAGATGCAATTTGGAATGCCCGCGGAGAATAAATGAGAATGGCCGTCTTCATGTTGTAAGCCTTCACCGTTCAGCGTTGTGCGACCTGCAGTGCCACCGAGTAAAAAGCCGCGGCAGCGCATGTCGCCAGCAGCCCACGCAAGGTCCCCAATACGTTGGAAGCCGAACATGGAGTAAAAAATGTAAAACGGAATAGTTTGTACGCCATGGGTGGAGTAAGAAGAGGCTGCGGCAATCCAGTCACACATGGCACCCGCTTCGTTAATGCCTTCTTGGAGCACTTGCCCATGCTTATCTTCTTTATAAAACATAAGCTGGTCTTGGTCTTGCGGTGTATATAGCTGGCCTAGTTGACTCCAAATACCCAGCTGGCGAAACATTCCTTCCATACCAAAGGTACGGGATTCGTCGGGCACAATGGGTACGATATGTCGACCAATTTGCTTATCTTTTACTAAAATATTTAATAGGCGCACAAAGGCCATCGTGGTGGATATCTCACGTCCCTCACCGGTGGCTTTAAGTAAGGCATCAAATGCGGATAAGGCGGGCACCGGTAATACGGGTGCTGTGGTGAGTCTTTGAGGTAAATGCCCACCTAAGGCTTGGCGTCGTGCGCGCAGATATGCAAGTTCTTTACTGTCTTCAGCTAATTTGACAAAGGGCAGTTGCTCAAGTTCTTCGTTGTTAACGGGAATCTTAAAACGATCGCGGAATAGGCGAATATCGTCCTGCGCCATTTTCTTTTGTTGGTGCGTAGTGTTTTGCGCCTCACCTGAATTACCCATGCCATAGCCTTTGATGGTTTTGGCTAGAATAACGCTCGGCTGTCCTGAGTGTTCGCTTGCGGCATGAAAAGCCGCATAGACTTTGTGTACATCATGGCCGCCACGATTGAGATTCCAAATATCTTCATCACTCCAGTCGGCCACAAGCGCTTTAAGTTCGGGGGTATTAAAAAGTACTTCACGGATATACGCGCCATTACGTGCTTTCATCGTTTGGTATTCGCCATCAACGATTTCACCTAAACGCTGCATCAAAATGCCTTGTTTATCACGCGCAAATAGTGCATCCCAATGCGTGCCCCAAATAAGTTTGATGACATTCCAACCGGCCCCGCGAAATGCGCCTTCGAGCTCTTGGATAATTTTGCCATTGCCACGTACCGGCCCATCTAAACGTTGGAGATTACAGTTTACGACAAAGACAAGATTGTCTAAGCGTTCCCGCCCGGCCATACCGATAGCACCTAATGATTCAGGCTCATCTGTTTCGCCATCCCCGAGAAAAGCCCAGACTTTGCGATTAGCTGTTTGCGCGAGTTGGCGATCTTGTAAATAGCGCATAAACCGTGCTTGATAGATCGCCATAATAGGCCCCAGTCCCATGGAGACGGTGGGGAACTGCCAAAAATCCGGCATTAACCAAGGGTGTGGGTAGCTAGAAATACCATTACCCCCTGTCTCTTGACGGAAGTGGTCAAGTTGCTCATCAGATAGTCGCCCCAGGAGGTAAGCGTGAGCATAAATGCCAGGTGAAGAATGACCTTGTATATAGAGCAAGTCGCCGCCATGCTCTGCGGTGGGTGCGTGCCAGAAATGACTAAAGCCAATATCGTATAGCGTTGCCGCAGACTGAAAGGAAGCGATATGTCCACCGACATTGGTATTTTGATTAGCGCGCAACACCATCATCATGGCATTCCACCGGGTATAAGCACGAATCGTGTGTTCAATATCTTGGTCACCGGGAAGCGGGGCCTGGCAATTGACTGGAATTGTATTGATATAAGGCGTGGTTGCAGCAAAGGGTTGGTTGACGCCATTAACGCGTGCAAATTCGATTTGCTTATCCACTAAATAGGCAGCACGTGCTGTGCCCTCTGCACCAATGACGCCGCTTAAGGCATCAAGCCATTCGCGTGTTTCGATTGGGTCGATGTCTTGATCATTGGGGGTGTTGGGGGAAGCCGCCATAACGTTCTCCTAAATGCGGTTTTAAGCGATTACGCGCGGTATTTTAAGGAGATGGGTGGTGGTGGACAATACAATTTACCGAATTGTGAGATTGTTTCTTGCAATATGAAATATTGTCGTTCGATTGTTTCATATGAATGGTTTCTTGCGCAGGGTGTTAAGCGATTTACGCGAATTTCTATTTTTATATGGGGTTTTGTTTTACGCATCATCTCTTCATTTAAGCGCCATGGCGGCTTTAAAGGTAGCGCTCAACTGGGAAAATCCTCAACGGGTTGATTTTTGGTTTTAAGTTATACGTAGCCATTCATCACTTAGGAAAGTAACTGGGTATCCACTTCACGCCGAGCAATGTCGACGACCGCTCCCCGGTCGCTCGATATGAGGAAATGATTATTGGGCAAGTTTTACGCAGACAAAGGTTAGCTGTCAAAAAAGCTAACTGAGAAATTATGCAACGTGGGCATTGCTCTCATTAAAGAAGCCATATCAAGCAATAACGCCGCAAATGTGGCAATGATGTGTGCGCTTTACAGGTTATTGACAAGTTACCTTGTTAATACCTCTGCTTTGCGTGCGTGACCCCTAGGGGTTCCCTTAATGCAGACATTTTTGAATAAAAAAAAGCGGTTTTTACAAAACTTTTTTTAAGAGTTTGCAAAAATGGCCTTGTGTACTGTAATTTTGGAAGAAAAGTGACTAATCCCCCAATTGGTAATGCTGCGTCCTTCGTAGCGATGTCCACACATAACACAAGGTCTTCAGCTGTCGCTCCGCTTACAGCCAAAGAGCAATTTCATCAAAAAATAGATACGTGGCGGGATGCCTCTCCACTTGGCCCAGGGGAGCAGCGCGATGTTGCCGCCACACGCATTAAAGAGGCTTATGATCGGAGTGCTCGTGAGTTAGATCTTAGTCAGTGTGGATTGTCGACGTTACCCGATTTTGAGGGACTGACAAATCTAAAAGTACTGAATCTTGGCATGAATCAACTCGGCACGCTCCCAGAAAAAGCTTTTGAGGGATTGGAAAACCTGGAAAGCCTGTATTTTTTCAATAATGGACTTAGCGCGCTCTCAGACAAAGCTTTTGAGGGACTGACAAATCTAAAAATACTGAATCTTTGCAAGAATCAACTCAGCACGCTCCCAGAAAAAGCCTTTGAGGGCCTGGCAAATCTGCAAAGACTGTATCTTTATAATAATCAACTTAGCGTGCTCTCAGACAACGCTTTTGAAGGACTGGCAAAGCTGCAAGGCCTGTATCTTTACAATAATCAATTTAGCGCGCTCTCATACAACGCTTTTGAAGGACTGGCAAAGCTGGAAGGCCTGTATCTTTACAATAATCCACTTAGCATGCTCCCAGACAACGTTTTTGAGGGACTAAAAAATCTGCAAGAACTGTATCTTCACAAGAATCTATTTATTTTCAAACCCAGCATAGATGTGCCATCAAGATGTGTCGTTAGGTTTGAACAAAATCTAAAAACAGTGGAAGAGGAATTTCAGGCGGGTAATCATCATCTTCTGGATTTCAGTTTGAACGGTATAGATATCCCGGGCACTGTCAGCGAACGAGGCCTAGTAAAAATGCAAATCATGTTGGATCACGCAAATCATCGCGTGACAAAAAAAGAATGGGCATGGGAAAACAGTGCGGTGATCAATCAGCTAGTGCACCAGGCAAGCATATTGGCTGAGAGCGGCAGTGCTCAGGACCGTGTTGTAAAAACACAAGCGCAAACATTATTAGCGCGCTATTTAGCCACAGAGCATGTGAACACATTTGCCAAACAAGCCGAAAATATTTTTCCGCCGAGTGAACATGAAGGCCTGCTATTGATGACGCCAGATGGGCAAAGAGGTGTCAGTATCGCTAAACATTGTTATGAAAGTAATATATTAAATGCGCCTTTTGCCAATAGGGATCATGAGAATGCGGCATTCACCAATGGGGTTGTTAGTTCATCAAATCAACAAAGAGTCAGATTTTCTCCATTCGCCGGATGCTTTGCAAGCATTCCCATTGTTAATCGAAGCATATCAGCGTGTGCAGAATAGGGTGGGGCTCACTATCTTATTAACCTCACTCAATATGAGCGATGAGTACACGTCTCGCTTCACAGAGGTATTGGCCGTGAGCTCTGTCGGTACGCTTGCCCGCAATAGAGGCACTACAGCAGAAGAACAAAGTAATCTCGCGCCATACAAAATGGTAGATCCCAAGTCATCAATGTATTTATTCGATATATTTTCGCCGCTGGTTAATGAGAGTACAGAACCTGGCATTGACCGCTTACTGAGCCCCAACGCCACATTAACGGATGCGCATTTTTCTGATATTTGTCGTGCTTTCCCGGGGACAACAGCACAAGACCACGGTCCGTTGATGTTTGCCCTAGCCACATTGTTTGTGAAATACAGCTCACAACCTTTTTTTGGTACAGCCGCTGATTCGCCCGTTGCGATACGTTGCTATGCTAATGCCTTGCTTAACAAATTTCAGGCGTTAAGCCCGGATCTGTTTCATCAAATACAGGGCGGTAATATAAGGGAAGAGTTATTAAAAGACGCATGTACTGATATTTTGTCTAGTTCGATGAGAGAGAAAGCAAAAAGTAACAGCGCCTTAAAGAAAGCATATGAAGAAATCACGCCGCAAATGTGGCAATAGCGGCACGATAGGGTTTGGGGAGTCATGGGGCAGTAAACGCCCATTGATCCACGGCTCATATTCTTTACAAAAATCATTTATTTGGCAGTGGCGCTCGGTCATATTCCCTGAGGCTCTCGTTTTTTTAGTCGATTTAGCCGGCAAACCGATCTGCCTAAATTTTCGCAGCGTCCTTCATTTGTTTGTGCCTCTCTTATCCAGAGCGCAGGTTTATATACGATGCCGCTCGATCACTTTTATGTGTCTTGTCTTGCACTAGCTGACATACGATTATGTACCCGTCTGATGGTGGGGTTCTCTCATCGATTTGTCTAAAGCATTATTTTTGTGAGCGCGTGATTTCTTGCATTTTTATTAAAAGAGAAGCGCGTTTTTAATGAGAAGAGAGTGGTTAATGCCGTTGTAGAGAAATAAGGATAGCCGTTGAGTGGTGTGGATAGATTACGAGTTTACGTTTTACGATGTTACGTGAGGTATAAGCAACTAATGCGGATGATAGGACTGAGCGGTAGTTTGGCCGACATGGTGTTGTGGCAACCAGCGTAAAAATCGTCGCTCAATCAGTGAAATAAGGCCATCCAGTGTAAGTGCGCAGGCAGTGAGTACAATGACGCCAGCGATGATGGTGTTGATATCGAGTACACCTTCAGCTTGAAGGATTAAATAGCCAACGCCCGCATACGACCCGAGATATTCCCCGACAACAGCGCCTACGTAAGCCAGACCGACCGATGTATGTAAGCTGGAAAACAGCCAGACCATCGCGCTGGGAAGATAAATAGCATAGAGCAGTTGCCAGCGATTTGCGCCGAGTAATTTTGCGTTGGTAATCAAAATAGGGGGCGTTGCGCGTATCCCTTGTCGTACAACAAAAAAAGTAACGAAAAAAACAAGTGTAATGGCTAAGGCAATTTTTGATCCCATGCCTAAGCCGAACCACACACCAAAGATAGGGGCCAATATAACGCGGGGCATCGCATTAGCTGCATTTAACAGTGGATTCATCACTGCACCCAGTGTGGGCGAAAGCGCAAACCATATTCCTGTGAGGGCGCCCAGTAGTGAGCCCACCATGAAGGCCACAATTGTTTCGGTTAATGTGATGGCAAGATGTGGATATATCTCGCCACTGTAAAACCATTTACCCAGTTGCATAACTACGTCATAAGGGCGACCCAGATAAAACGCAAAATGATTGTCAAGGGTGATGAAGTGCCAAATACCAGTAAGTAGTATCAGCGATAAAATTTGATAAAAGCGTATGCGCATTATCTAAGTGGCGGTATGTGACTACTGCGTAGTGCTGATGAAATATCGGCATGGAGTTGGATGTACTGAGAAGTATATCGAACAGTGTTGATGGATCGAGGTCTTGGGAAATCAGTTTTAAAGTGCGCGATTGGGCGACTATAAGGTGCTGCTGACAGCACAATAATATGATCAGCGAGTGTCATCGCTTCATCTATGTCATGCGTCACAAACAACACTGAAAATGGTTCGCTATCCCATTGTGTGAGTAGCTCAGATTGCATTTGTGCGCGCGTAAGCACATCGAGTGCACCAAAGGGTTCGTCCATCAATACTAAGGCTGGGGAGCGAATAAGTGTTTGTGCAAGGAGCACGCGTTTGCGCTGTCCTCCTGACAGTTGGTAAGGGTAATGGTTGCCTAGTCCGGCGAGGCCCACGCGTGTTAACCACATTTGACTGTGTGAGGCGATGGTTGCTTTATCTAGTTGAAGATTATTTTTGCAAAACACTAAACCTGCGGCGATATTTTTGAGGGCGCTACGCCAGGGCATTAATGCCGTATCCGATTGCTGCATATAGCCCACCCGCGGATGGATACCATTTTGGGTTTGTCCAAATAATGTGATTTTGCCCTTGGCAGGTTTGGTGAGGCCAGCAAGACTATTTAATAGCGTTGATTTGCCACATCCTGTTGGGCCAAGCAATGCTAAGAACTCCCCTTCCTTGAGGTGAAAATTGACGTCAGCAATGGGCATATATTTGCCGATTGTGCAGCTGAGGTTTTCAACTTTGAGTGCGAGTGGGGGCGCGGTAGTCACTTTTGGATAATCTGTTTAGTGGGGTCGATACGCGCATCACTTGGCAAGGTCTTGAGTGCTTGCTGTACAAATGAGTTTGTGTAGGTTTGGTCTAAATTAGTCTTGGTCAAATTAAGTTGGAGTTGTGCTGTTGTCAGTACACGCAACATATTTTTAGTAGCCGCTGGATTGATTAATCCGTCAAACGAAAATGCCTCACGTGTTCGTGCATACGCAGTGAGATAAAGGCTAGGGTCGCCCAATAAATATTCTTTTGGAACGGTTTCAATAATATCGTTTGGTGTGGCGGTACGTAGCCAAATGAGTGCTCTAACAATGGCATTGGTGAGGGCTTGTACCGTCTTTGGATGAGCGAGAATAAAGTGCTCTGGTGCATATAGACTGCCGGCGGGCAAAGGTCCTCCATAAAGTATTTGTGTGTCGCGTAATGTGCGTGTGTCACTGATGATGTGTATCTCATCGTGTTGTTCAAGCAGTGTCACAATGGGGTCTGTATTAACAATGGCATCAATTTGTTGGGTGCGTAGAGCCGTTACTGCAGCTGCTTTTGTGCCGACGCTGACGACTGAAACATCCGAGGGTTTCAGACCATTTTGGGTTAGAAAAATATTCAGCGCCATATGGGTTGATGCACCAGGTGCAGTGACGCCGACCCGTAGGCCCCGAAAATCTGCGGGCGATTTGTATCGGGCGAGCTTTGATTTTGCGATGGCAATTACAATTTGTGGTGCGCGGCCCAATGCGACAAAAGCGCGAAATCGTTGATGCTTGGCTTGCAAATGAATAGTGTGTTCGTAGGCGCCGGCAACAACATCTGCGTTGCCTCCGATCACGGCTTGAAGTGATTTGCTACCACCAGGAAAATCAATAAGCTGTACGTTTAAACCTTCATCGCTAAAAAATCCGCGTGTATATGCAATCGTGAGGGGCAAATAATAAAGCGCACTTTTTCCACCTACGGCAATGACAATATTGGGCTTTTCGATGACCGCGGTGTGCGCATAATAAGGAAATAAAAGTGCGATGAGCAAAAGTGCTATTGAAGGTAGGCGGAATGTTTGGGAAGTGAGGGTCATGGCGTTTTACGTATCGTATGCTCGTATTCTAGGGCTGACCATGGTCGGTGAGTTATGTTAGACGCATACTGTTGCATAACTTAACGACTGTGATTTACCGCAACGAAATTATTTCCCTAATCACGATTGCATCACGGTAGCGAGTGATTTTAAGATAAATTGCACACAGCACACAGCACACAGCACACAGCACACAGCACACAGCACACAGCACACAGCACACAGCACACAGCACACAGCACACAGCACACAGCACACAGCACACAG
>JADYYQ010000168.1 GCA_020853585.1 Ottowia sp. | reverse complement strand
ATAATTTAGCGAAGAAATCTCGTATTTTGCAAAGGACAGGGGATGAATAAGGGGTAAAACAAAGTATTGTAATTATGTTGATAATTATTGAAATGAAATGGTTAAAAGGGTGTGATGTGATGTGTTTAGGTGAGTGAGGTGGTACGAGATTTCTTTCCACTGAACTTGGATTATGAGGAGAGGGGTCATGGCTATTGGTTCTATGCGTGCGTCTGTGAGCGACTCTTATGTTGTGGCGAATAAGCAAGAAAATGATCTTCATTCGCCGGAAAAAACACATGTGCATGATGTCCCCCATTCTGATAAATTACAGACGGTAACTGCTTCTGAAACCTCGGTAGAGACAAGTGATGGTCGTCCCCAAGAGATGCGTGAGTCGATGCATCTAATGAGTAAAGCGGTGAAAGAAAAATATGCCCTGCCCGATAAGGCTGGGTTGACGCAAAAAGCGGGGGAAGCAGTTTCGCCAGCATTGCCTTCTGACGCTAAAAAGCCCACGCGCATCGATGTGCTGCCTACAAGCCAAGATTTCTCTGTGCCTAGCGCTGCGCTAGGGTATTTTTTAAATCTACCCAAAACGTATCCAGAAGAAACGCGTTTGGCATTGCATGCGCTACAAAAAAGTATGTTGGCTTTGCCCGAAAAAATACGTATCACGCATGATATGCAGCTACGCAAAACGCCGAGTAAAAGCGATGCTGCTTTAGGTGCGGTGGGAACGCGCTTTTTGTATACCAATGCACGTGCACGTGCTGAAGGATTTTTTGATGCGCATCTCCAAGCGCAAAAAATAAAAGCGAATGCCCATCAATTAGCAAAAAAAATTCAAGCAAAAAATCAGATTCAAGATGGCGGTAAATTACATGATGCGTTATGTGCCATTGATATGGCATTTGGCGCGATGTCAAATCGCTATAAAGGCCAGGCGATTGAGGCTGATCTGGATGCGCATGCGCGATATGAGAAGACGTATGCGTTTAATGGTTTAGATTCCAATACGATTTCTGGCGGTGGTGTGAGCAGATCTAAGTCAGCAAGCGCGCAAATCGGTGTGGCATTGTTGGCCGTGCCGGGTGCATCTGTAAGTGCCGATTTGCAAATGTCTGTGGGTAAGAGCGAAAGCACGACGCTTGATCATGATCGCGATTTTAATTACGTCAAAACGACAACGGTGACGGCGGGCCTAGAAGCAAATGCTACTGCGACCGGTGTGGCTTCAGCGAAAGCAGGGGTGACGGGTGGGATGGCGGTAGGGGGCGATTTTTATGAGGTGCCTGGAGATGCGCAAGGTCGCGACAGAATTGCGAAATATGCAGCACTTCAGAAAAATAATCAGCGCTATATACCTGAATTTTTACGCTCTCATTTGTTGGTACGCAAGGTATATCGCTATGTACGCGTGGTAGAAAATAAGATCAATTATTTCACGGGATTTACTAAAAAAAATCCAAATCTGCCGGTCTATGCAACGACACGAGCGCTAGAAAATGCAATGGGTACATCAGCGGTGTTAGATCAAGCTTATGAGCAATTAGCGAAAGTGGTGCCTTTAAAACATCAAATGGGCGCAGCACAATCACAGGCTGAGCGTTTTCATGTGGAAAATTCGCAAGCACTTTCTGTGGTCTCCGTTGCTTCTGTGCCGGGTACCGCAACTAAGTCAAAAGCACCTTGGGAAATTTTTACGGGGGTAGCCTCAGTCGGTGTGACCGTTGGACCAGAAAATCCATTTTCTGGTGCGATTCCTGCCGGAGAAGAAGGTTCAGCAGTCGCACAGGGTAGCAAGTTCTTAAAGAGATCGGGTTTGTCGGCTAAATTTAATGCGGCAGCAGCGATTACATCAACTAAGCTAAATGCCACTCTGTTGAGGCCAACACATACATTGTTATCAACAGAACAAACAAAATCCGTTAAAACAAGTACTAATTTGGCAAAAGAGATGATGCAGTCGGTATGGTTAAAAAAATCGAATAACGCGCCACAGCAATTGCCCGTATTTTTAAGGGACACCCATGCGTTGATGGCAGGTGGGTCTTTACAAATAGATAGCCCATCGTTAGTCAAAAGTATTGATACCCCCTTGACTGAGAGTGAGATGCTAAGGCATGTAGTAGCGGCAAAACATGTATTAGAAAAATTAGATACGGATTTTTCAATATTTGAGAAAGATGCGGCGCGCTTTATTGACGCAACGCGTCATAGTTCTAAAGACGAATTCTTTAAAAAAGCGTATGCGCAGTCACTGAAAAGTATTACTGAGCGCCAGTTGATAGATGATCGCCGTGTGAGCGACAAACCTTATCGTCATCGCGATGCCAAAGATGCGGTTGGTCGTGTGTGGGCAAACTACAGTGCAGCCTTGGGCATGATTGAATTATGCGGATTGGGGCGGATTAATAAAGATGATGTGAGTAGCCATGTGGCGCTTAGGCATGAAGTGGAGCATTTTGTCGCTGCCTATAGCCGGTTATCCGAAAAAATAGCGCATCCAGATATTTCTTTTGTGCAAGATAATTTGTATCGCTATGGTCTCTTAGATGTGCCGGCGACTGCGACCAAAGTGACTAAAAGCCTAGATGCGGCTGTTAGTGCTGGATTAACTACACCGGCCACGACACTATTTGGTGCGGGTGCTGGAGTGCATGGGGCGTGGACAAAAGTGACGGCTCACCCTAACCTTTTTAGGCAAGGTAAATTTAAATCGGTGAACTATAACGTGACAGGGGTTGTATTTGGTTTACTAGATAGAACAGGTGCGGTGACTGAGCAATGGCGTAATGGTGAGCTGCAATTTTTATCAACCAGCGAGACCAACGTGAGCAGTATTAATTTCTCTACCCCCAGCGAGTTGTTTAGTTGGTTAGGTGCAAAGCTTAGCTTTGGTATAACACGTACTGAAACGAACACAAAAGTACGTAATCGGATGGGTCCTGACTTGGCGTACCACGTGATTCAGTTTGCCTCTTTGACGAACAATGGTATGACAGAATCAACCATCCAAAATATAAAACATGCCGCTGGGCCTGCGGTAAATACTGAGATTTTGCGGGAGCAAAGCTTACCTTTCTTTAATAAAGTGGATGAAAATAGACGCCTTCTTTTTAGCTATTTTGGATTAAATTCAATTGGCGGTATTTTGGGTAAATTTGGCGATATGGACCGGACCCAAGCGCTTGAGAAAAATGAGCAGGGGCGGTTTATATTTTCTGGGATGAATGTTTTTCACGATGAGGTCGTACGCGAGTACTTTGATAGTAAGCGTGCGTCAGCAAACTCTGCTGCCCATATCTTGTCAGGTCAATCGGTAGGCCGGGACGCCGATATTTTTTCCGAAATAGGTGTGAGACAAGAACGGGTTAAAGTATTATTGAATCAAAAAATATCTGCTTCTTTTGTGTCCAGAGAAATTGATGCAACAAAGACGGTAGCAGAATTTTTAGCCTATCAACCTACGAATATATTATCGTTAGATAAAGAGATAGCCCGAGCAAAAGAAAGAATACGATTCTTTAAAGAAGATCCTGTTGGTATTGAGTTGTTTGCTGATTATGTATTGCTTGTCCATACCGCTAGAACTATGCGGTATGCATTGGGTGACTGGCATTACTCTGTTAATCCTTTTTCGCAGAAAAAATCGAGTAGCAGTCGTTTGAGGTAAAGCATCTTATGTGTGGAGTATTTTGAGTCACGCATGACGGTCATCTCTATGGCATTCACTTGGAGTAGGCCCACATTGTTGTGTGCCTATTATTGCGAGCAAATGAGTTGCGCATCCAGTTGTTTACGACTTGTACATGCGCTACCCTCAGGGGCACTGGCTTATGCGCAAGCTATCCATATCGATGTGAGCGCGTTGCGCAGCTATTTTCTTATTGGCGGGCGCTAATCTTGTACGCCCCCTCCTAGTACTTTATAAATATCGGCGCTATTTACAAGGGTGGTGGCTTGTTGTTGTAGCAAAACTTGTTGCGCAAGATCACTACGCTGCTGCGCATCTAGTTGATCTAAAGCACTGGATATGCCGTGCTCAAGTCGCAAATCGCTTAGTCTTGCGTGCTCTGAGAGCGCTTGCGCTTGTGTGTTGACCGCTTGTAATTGCTGAGCAAGTAATGCTTGACCAGAAAGTGCGTCGGCGACTTCGCGAAAGGCATTTTGGACCGTTTTTTCGTACTGTGCTACGGCAATATTTTTTCTCACATGTGCAATATCTAAATTACTTACATTGCGGCCTAGATCAAAAATAGGCAATGTGAGTTGCGGCACAAAACTCCAAGAAGCAGATCCACTTTTAAACAGCCCCGAAAGCGTATCGCTTGCACTGCCATAGGTGCCTGTGAGGGATATCAGTGGAAAGAAAGCAGCGCGGGCAGCGCCGATGTTGGCATAGGCTGCTTGTAAAGCGAACTCTGCTTGCATAACATCAGGCCGATGCGTGAGATGGCTCGATGGCAGTCCCACAGGTAGAGGCAAGACTAAGTTTGTTTGTGCAAAAGGTAAAGCTGCAGGTAGGTCGGCGGGTAAGGGTGTGCCGATTAAGAGCGTGAGTGTATTAAGTGCTTGCGCGTAGCTGCGTGCAAAGTTAGCTTCGTCAGCCCGCGCTTGCGCAAACCCACTTTGCGCAAGCTGGATATCGATTGCTGAGGCGCTACCCTGATCGAAGCGATTTTGCGCGAGGGCAAGTGCTTGTCTACGATTATCAGTAATACGTTTTGCATAGCGATTTTGCTCAGCTAATGCCTCTATATTGAAATAGGTTTTAGCGATTTCAGCTATTAAGCTAATACGTATGGCTTTTTGTGCGGCTTGTGTGGCGAAGTATTGCGCCAGAGCAGCATTCGATTGGCTGCGTACACGACCAAATAAATCAAGCTCAAAGGCGGTGATGCTGAGTCCAGCGTTGATCTGTGTTGCAGTGACAGGCACATTCAACATGCTAATAGATGCGGGGGTACGCGAGCGATTCGCATTTGCTACGGCGTTGAGTGTGGGCAATAAATCGGCTCGCCGAATGTGATGTTGTGCCTGCGCTTCTTCGATATTAAGGCTAGCAATACGTAGATCACGATTGTGATGCAACGCTAATGCGATCAGTGCGCGTAAACGTGGGTCTGTGTAAAACGTATTCCAGCCTAAGGAACTGGCACTATTATTAAGTTGATCACTGGTTTGCACGCGCTTGTTATTTGAGGTGGGATAGTGCTCAGCAATGGGGGCAATGGGGCGCTCGTAATTGGGCGCGAGTGTACATGCTGACAAAAAAAATAAACTCAGCGCGGCGATAGCTCCCTTTTTGGTCTTATCGCTTATCTGTATGAGCGGCCTATCTCTCCATTTTTTTATCGAGCATAAGTAAGTTTGCCTGGCATGGATGATTAATTTTCCTGCATATTCGGCAAGTAGAGACGGTAAGCAAGCTAGGAAGTTAATGGGATATCGCAGTAGGCTCATATTTTTTGCGGGGTCGTATTGCGTTAGGGTTGCATAAAGACATGACTAATTTTTTTGTTGTGACTTTAAGGTGTTGGTTTTTTTAAATAAAATAAGCATGACATCGTTGCTTCGCGTGATACGCATAGCAACGATGTCGGCTGATTGTTAGTGTTGTGATGCATGGTCGTGTTCTACGCTAGGGGCGTTGATCGTTTTGCTTGGAAAAATACGACGCACCACAACGAAGAATACGGGGACGAGAAAAATAGCAAGTACCGTTGCGGTGATCATGCCACCAACCACACCTGTGCCGATTGCGCGTTGACTACTTGAGCCTGCACCGGTGGCAAGCGCCAGTGGCAATACGCCTAAGATAAAAGCCATTGAGGTCATGATGATAGGACGCAAACGCAGATGTACTGCTTCTAGCGTGGCACTAATAAGATCTTTGCCTTGCGCTTGCAGGTCTTTGGCAAATTCGATAATAAGAATGGCATTTTTTGCGGACAGACCAATGATCGCCAGTAACCCTACTTTAAAATACACATCATTAGATAAGCCTGTCAGTGTGGCCAAAATCAGTGAGCCAAGTATCCCCAATGGAATCACGAGCATGACTGCAAAAGGAATAGACCAACTTTCGTAGAGTGCTGCTAAACATAAGAAGACAACCAATAAGGACAGCGCAAATAATAAAGGCGCTTGTTGTCCGGAAAGACGTTCTTCAAAAGATTGTCCAGAAAATGCGTAGCCAAAGCCTGGTGGCAGTTGCTCTGCGATGGTTTCGAGCGCATGCATCGCTTGTCCGGTGCTATAGCCAGGCGCTGCATTGCCAACGATTTTAAGCGAAGGAAATCCGTTATAGCGTTCTAAACGGGGTGAGCCGTTACGCCAATAGGCTTGTGAGAATGCAGAAAATGGCACCATTTTCCCTTCGTTATTGCGTACATATAATTTGTTAATGTCTTGCGGCAACATACGGTATTGCGCATGTGCTTGAACGATGACACGTTGGACACGACCCGCACGTACAAAATCATTGACGTACTGTGAGCCAAAAGCAATCGAGAGCGTGTCATTGATGTTGTTGATTGAGAGCCCTAATGCGGATGCTTTTTGTTGATCAATATCGATTTGATATTGGGGTGTGTCTTCCAATCCTTCAGGTCGTACTCCGACTAAGGCAGGGTTGTGTGCTGCCATGCCAAGGAGTTGGTTGCGTGCTTCCATTAATTTTTCGTGGCCGTTACCGGTGCGGTCTTGTAGACGGAAATCAAATCCTGAGGAGGTACCTAATTCAGGAATGGGAGGGGGATTGATAGCAAAAGCCATCGCGTCTTTTAGTGTAGAGAAAAATCCAAAGGCCCGTCCAATCACTGCTTTAACGTGCTCACTCGCATCACGTTTATCCCAATCTTTTAGGCGGGCAAATGTAAGTGCTCCATTTTGCCCACTTCCTGAGAAGCTGTAGCCTTCAATAGCGACTAATTTATCGATCGCTTTTTCGGTACCTAAATAATACGATTCTATTTTTTTAACTACGTTTAGCGTACGTTCGGTGGTTGCACCGGGAGGCAGAGCAATTGCAGTAATAAAGTAACCTTGATCTTCTTCCGGTAAAAATGAAGAGGGCATACGTAAAAATAATAAAGCAACGGCAATTAAAATTGCGGCATAGAGTAAAAGCATACGACCCGTTTTTCGTAGTATGCGCGCGATGCCATTTTGATAACGTCGACTATTGCGGTTGAACATACGATTAAACCACCCAAAAAATCCTCGTTTTTCTGTGTGCTGGCCAGGAGTAATGGGTTTGAGCAGTGTTGCGCAGAGCGCAGGTGTGAGCGTGAGGGCAAGAAACACAGAGAACAGCATCGACGAAACTAAGGAAAGTGAGAATTGTCGATAAATGGCGCCCACTGAGCCACCAAAAAAAGCCATAGGAATAAATACAGCGGTGAGTACCAAAGTAATACCAATAAGGGCATTGGTAATTTGTCCCATTGCTTTTCGGGTTGCATCTCGTGGCGATAAACCTTCTTCACTCATAATGCGTTCCACATTTTCGACGACGACGATAGCGTCATCGACCAAAATGCCGATCGCTAATACCATGCCAAACAAGGTGAGCACATTGATTGAAAACCCAAATGCCAACATTGCCGCAAAAGTGCCTGCAAGTGCGACGGGTACGACAATGGTTGGAATTAATGTGGCACGTATATTTTGCAAAAATAAATACATGACCAAAAATACGAGGAACACCGCTTCGGCGAGTGTCTCCACAACACCTTTAATAGAAATTTTAATAAACGTGGAAGTGTCATAAGGAATGTCATATTGCATGCCGGGCGGAAAAGATTTCGCTAACTCAGCAACTGTCGCTTTGAGTGCGCTCGCTGTGGCGAGTGCATTGGCGGTTGGGGAAGTCTTGATACCAATAGCAGCGGCAGGTTGTCCGTTGACGCGGGCACGGCGGACATAATCACTACCGCCTAGCTCGACCGTGGCGACATCGTGTATGCGCACTTGCGAGCCATTGGGATTAACGCGGAGCAAAATTTGTCCAAATTGCTCGGGTGAGGAAAGGCGGCTTTGCGCGAGTACGGTCGCGTTAAGTTGTTGTCCTTTGACGGCAGGGAGTGCGCCTAGATCACCCGATGTGACCTGGACGTTTTGTGCGCGTATCGCTTGCGTGACATCACTCGGGGTGAGCTCATAACTGGTCAGTTTGCTCGGGTCTAGCCAGATACGCATTGCATATTCACTGCCAAATAAATCAGCTGTGCCCACACCGGGAACACGGCGGATTGTATCGAGCATGGAGGCCGCCATATAGTTGCCTAAAGCAATGTCGTCAAGGTGCCCATCCGTAGAGGATAGCGTAACAAACATAAGAAAATTGCGTACCGCCTTATCTACTTGCACACCTCGTTGACGTACTTCATCGGGCAATCGGGCTTCAACACGTTTAAGTCGATTTTGTACTTGAACTTGCGCAATATTGGGATCGGTATCGGGTGTAAACGTAAGCGTAATAGAAGCCAAACCAGAAGATTCGCTAGTTGACTCAATGTAGAGCAAGCCATCTAAACCGTTCATTTCCTGCTCTACCACAGTTGTGACAGCGTCTTCCAACACTTTGGCTGAGGCGCCAGGATATGAGGCAGTGACAGCAATAGAAGGCGGTGCAATACTTGGGTATTGCGCAATAGGCAAGCTGCGTACCGCCAGAGCGCCCGCGAGGAGAATAATAAGTGCAACAACCCAAGCAAAAATGGGTCGATCAATAAAAAATTTTGCCATAGGATGTACCTATCTAAATGCGTTAGTTGCGAGGGAATTGAGTTTGGATGATGAGGTAGATCGCAAGACGGTGATGACTCTGTTAGCGACTTGCTTGATAAGGTGAAGTCTTAACTGTGGCACCGGGGCGTGCTTTTTGACGACCTTCCACAATGATCCGTTCGCCCGCGACTAAGCCCTCTTGGATTACCCATTGATTTCCCTGAGCTGTATCTGCTTTGACGGCACGTAGTGCAACTTTATTGTCTTTATCTACAACGAGAACGTTGGCCCCTTGTGAATCACGCATGACCGCTTGTTGCGGTACGAGTAGCGCTTGGTTGTTGATGGCTTCACTTAGTCGCACCCGGACAAATGTGCCAGGTAATAAAGTTTTATCTGGGTTTGGAAATTCTGCACGGAGTGCAACGCTGGCAGTGCTTGGGTCGACAGTGATATCGGTAAATAAAAGGGTGCCTGTTTGTGGGTATTCTTGTCCATCTTCTAGGATAAGACGCACTGCGCCCCGTGCATTAATGTTTTTAAGTTTTCCACTTTCAATGGTTTGCTTAAGGCGTAATGCATCACGCGCCGATTGATTAAACAGTACATACATGGGCGTGATTGATTGAATAAGGGCAAGAGGCGTTGCGCCATCTTGACCGACCAATGCGCCTTCTGTAACCAATGCGCGGCCAATTTTTCCTGAGATAGGGGCGGTGACTTTGGTGTAACCCAGCTCCAATTCGGCTTTATGCAAAGAGGTTTTTGCCGCTAAAACATCGGCTTCTGTTTGTTTTTCAGCCGCTATCGCATCATCGTAATCTTGTTTGCTAATGGCATTACTACTGATGAGTGCTTGATAGCGTAGTGATTTTTGCTTAGTAGCGAAAGCATTTGCGATATTGCGTTTGAGCGTTGCCTGTGCTGCCGCAACATTGGCAGCAAAAGGTTCCGGGTCAATTTGATATAACAGCTCGCCCGCTTGTACGTAGCTACCTTCGGTAAAGTTTCGCTTAAGCACAATACCGGCGACGCGTGCACGTATCTCGGCTGTACGCTGTGCTTCCAGTCGGCCAGGCAATTCTGATGTAATAAGAAAGCGTGTGGGCGCTGTAGTCATAACACTTACTTCGGGAACTGGCATCGCTGGGGCTGGGGGTTTGCCATCACAGGCAGTGAGAATGGGTAGGAGTGCACCAAGCGTGATGGCCAAAGAAACGCGATGGATAGAAAAAAAATGCGCCATCTGTATTAAACCTTATCAGAAGATATAACAACGAATGTGTGAGTAGCTTACGCGAAAGGCTTTTTTACTGTAAAAAAGCCTTTCGCAAATTTAGTTTTGCATGAATTCCAGATGTGTCTGCAAGCACGACACTTTGCATGAGTGGTTGGAACTACGGGATCGTCACATTTTTAGGCAATCGGTCATCCCTTCAAATTTCAGTGTTATTTTTTGGGCAGCGAAACTGAAATAGCCACTTTGTTGCGTTGCGTTGTAACTCACAGAAATAAAAGTATACAAGTTTTTGTGAAATTTTATGGCTTAGCAATTTCGTTTTGATGTCTGATTCTACGTGTTTTTAGCAAAAATATATGGATAATCACTGTTTTTTACAAGGAATTGTATTTTTTGCCGGAGTAAAAAAATACTTTTTGGTACGATAGCTTGAGAGATTTTTTTCCTTCCCTGTTGCTCTACGCAGAATTTTTTGTCAATATAGTAATTACTGATTGACTTATGCCTTAAGAGGGTGTGATCACGTGGCGTGCCAGATAAAACGTTTTAGAACACAAGCTACATGTCCTGTGCACGGGGTATGTTGGGTTGTTCTTCAGAGGCGATTTTCTTGTCAGTGGGATAGTGCGTGGGCTGCCCGACATGTGCTGCACTGGCTTGACGTTAACGTCAGTATCTTGGCTTTTACAACTGCATCATAACTAGATCAATACATCATGCCGAAAAACCACACTCTGATTGATGCTTACTTTCGTTTCCTTAATTTTGCTGAGGCGACGCAGGAGCTACCTTCTTTCCCTCGACTAGACGCTGTAGAAGGGCAGCTGTTACAGCTTGTTGCTAAATCTTGGCGACAGGGCCGTGCTTTGTCAGTGACTGAGACCATTCAAACAAGCGGTATTGGTTCGCCAGCAACGCTGCATGCAAGACTTAAGCGCTTACGTGCCAAGGGGCTGATTGAGCTTCAAATATTAGATGACGCACGCTGTAAGCAAGTGGTACCTACACCTGAGACGCTGGATTATTTTATCAGCTTGGGGGAGTGTATGCAGAAGGCGACCGCAGCCCTTGGTTGACTTTCTTTTGTAGAATTTTATTTTTAATGGGCTTTCCTTCCCTCTTTTTTGAGTAATATCTGTTTTCTTCCGGGGGAGGGCTGGCTTAGTTTGTCAGGCTGGCGCTTTTTATGTTGTCTGTGTTTTTTAATTTGGGCAGAGTAATGCGTAAGTCTGATGGTTCACGGTGCCTGGCCAGCTCTGTTTTTAGTGATGTGCTGCGTTGGGGATCGCCGTTCTTCCCTTTGGCGGGCATGCTTGCGGCGCTTTATTTTCAGCATATAGATGATCAGCTGCCTTGTGCGTTGTGCATATTGCAGCGCTACGCTTATTTGGGTGTGGCCTTGGGTTTTTTTTGTGCTTTTGCTAAATCGATAAGGCGCGTTGTTTTGCGCTGGGTGGTACTGCCATTTACTTTTGCTGGAATAGGTGTTGCATCCTGGCATTTATGGGTAATTCATCATCCTGGTGTGCAGTGTGGGCGAGATTTGCTTGAGGTTTGGGTAAATGAGCTTCCTACTGCGCGTTGGTTTCCCGATATGTTTGCTGCTAACGGGTTTTGCTTTAGTGTGTTTGAACCCATTTTTGGTTTATCGATGCCTACTTGGTCTTTGTTGGGCATGTTAGGCATGTTAGGCCTTGTTATTTTGCAGTTGTATGCGGTGCCCTCTTACGCGCGTGGCACAGCTAAAATGCGGTGCCACGCAGATATCTAGCGCTTTAATTGCCAAGCAAAGTACCCGACCGTACCTATTGCTTTTAGTAAATTGAGCAATATGTTCTTGCTATTTGTTTTAGGGTTTGGGTTGGAGCGTTGTTCTCGAAAAAGCTTTAACCATTTCCAGCCTAGCAAGGTATTTTTTGCTAACCAAGTAATGGTTACGGCAGTTTTTGAGTCTATTTTTTGATTACATGCTTTGTCTAAATATTGACAGCATTGCGCCCGCTCAATGGCCGCGTGTGCTAACAGAATTTCTTTTTGTAGGGCAGTAGACAAATGGCGAGAGATCATCATTTTTTTGCTGTCCGTTGTTGTAGGGCATCGTAATCTTTTGCCAGTTCTGTGCGTGTTGCTTTAAATAATCTGAGCTTGTACCGTACCACATGGTAGATGTACCAAGCACACAATGCGGTCAGTGCAAAATAAGTAAGGGTTAAGCCCAGTAATACATCTTCGAGTGCCAGAAAAGGCTGAAGCTTTACGCTAATAAAGGCAGTGAATGTGGCCAGCCAGGAAAGCGCAAACAAAAAAATCAAAAAAATCACGACGACGAGTTTAGATAATTGGCGTCGCGTTTCACTTAACTCAAGCGATGCCAATGCTAGGCGCGTTTGGAACATTGTCCAAAGTAGCGATGTGAATTGTAGTATCCCGCGTAGCATAGATTATTTACGGTTGATCATCAGTCCGATCAGCAGGCCTAGCCCAGTAGCGATACCGATCGATCTCCATGGGTGCGTGTGTACGTAATCGTCGGTTGCATGAATTGCTTGTTTGCTGCTTGCCGTTACCGTCTCTTGCAGGTCCTGCGCTTTTTCTTTTGCTTGGCGTAAAGCGTGGAGACCTTTTTCGCGTAGCTCATTTGCGCGTTCACCACTGTGTATGGCGGCTTGTTTGAGGAATTCTTCTGCGTTGGCCAGCACTGCTTTTAGATCACTCATGGTTTTGTCTCCTGATACAGATTAGAAATAATAGCCATCATGGGATGATGGTTGCACAATAGGTGCGAAGGTCTGTACAACATTGCCGCTGATGATAACGCTTATGTGTCAATGGCAATAAATACGGTCTTTGATTATAACTAAGTGTTGCTAGATTTGTTTATTAAGTGTTTTTGATGATCGTTTTTATTATATTTTTGTGGCGCTTGGATGCCGTAAAAAAAGAAGTGAATGTGCTTTTATAAGGGAGGAGTAAGGAAGGGATCACTGACTATGGATCAGAAATAAGGGCGATATTTTTGCGTTTTGTTTTGTATATGGGCTTGGTTGTGATCTGTATTTGCTGTGTTTGTTTGTGTTGCTAAGTCTATGGAGGTAGATTGGCGCATTCTTTATTTTTTCTCGGTGTGATGGTTTTCAACATGTTTGGAATTGTTGGGATAAATATTCTGTGCTTGCTGCTGTGGGGGGTGAACACTATCAATACTTGATGGGGGGCGGTTTTTTGGCGAAGGTGGGAAAGTTAAACGAGCATCGGGTCGCGCTCGATTTGCCATTTTTGACGTGGACGTAGTGTGGGAAGTAACGCTGTCCATGAAACTAAGAATCGCTGTAAAGCAGAGCGTGATGCGCTCTCTACTAATAGCTGTGCGCGCTCACGACCCGCAATTTTTGCCACGGCGCAGGGTACAGGATCAAATAATGTGATTTCGGCATTGAGGATTTCAGCAAAGGCTTGTGCACCCGTGCATGCGGCTTGTAAAAATGCCAGACAATGGGATAAATCTCGGGCTTGCACGGTGAGTAGCGCTTGAAAAGTGAAAGGGGGGAACCCCGCTTCTTTGCGCTGTGCGATTAATGTACGGGCATAGCCAGGGTAGTCATGGTGTGTTAACGCTTGATAGACTGCCGCTTGTGGATAGCGGGTTTGCACGAGTACTTCGCCAGGGATACCTGCGCGCCCGGCACGCCCTGCAACTTGCATGAGTTGGGCAAATAGACGTTCGCTTGCTCGAAATTCATGGGAATGTAAAGCCGCATCGGGATTGAGAATACCCACAAATGTAATGCGCTGGAAGTCGTGGCCTTTGGCTACCATTTGTGTACCGACGAGAATATCGACTTGGCCGGTATGCACAGCGCTTAGCAATGTTTGCGCACTCCCTTTTCGACGGGTGGCGTCGGCATCAATACGCATTACGCGCGCTTGTGGAAAGAGTGCGGCTAATGATTCTTCAATGCGCTGAGTGCCGCGTCCTAATGGTACGAGATCGACATTTCCACAGTCTGGGCAATGATGGGGTACGCGTGTTTCTAGGCCGCAGTGATGGCAGCGCAGGATATTGCCTTGGTCGCGGTGCAAGACTAAGTGGACAGAGCAACGTGGGCATCCTGAGAGCCAGCCACATGCTTCGCAGTGCAGTACGGGTGCATAACCTCGGCGATTAAGATAAAGCAGACTTTGTTCGCCACGCGCCAACCGTTTTTCGATGGCTTGCAATACGGGTTGCGTGATGCCTTCCCGTATCGGGCGTTGTAATTTTCGCTCTACTTCGATATCCACCAAATGTACTTGTGGCAAAACGGCGTGTGTTTGTGCCCGCTCGCTTAACGTTAAGCGCTGATAACGGTTTTGATGTGCTTCGCTTTTGTGCCAGCTTTCTAGTGAAGGGGTTGCGGAACCCAATACCACGGTAATACCCAGTTGCTGGCCACGCCATACCGCTAAATCACGCGCAGAGTAACGCAAGCCTTCTTGCTGTTTATACGATGTGTCATGTTCTTCATCAACGATAATGGCTGTTAGGTGGGGTAGTGAGGCGAGAATAGCAAGTCGTGTTCCCAATATGATGCGCGCTTTGCCCAAATGCGCGCAGAGCCAGGCGTTGGCACGTACTCCTTCAGCTAATCCGCTGTGTAAAACGGCGAGGGCATATTCAGGGAAACGCGCTCGCAAGCTCATTTCAAGCTGAGGAGTGAGATTGATCTCGGGCACTAATAGCAGTATTTGACTGGTGGTATTGCTTGCTAATAGTGCTGCCATAAGATGTAAATACACTTCTGTTTTACCACTGCCCGTTACGCCGTGTAATAAGAATGGTGCAAAGTTATTTGTTGATGCGGATGCAATCAGGGTATCCACGACCCGCTGTTGCTCTGTAAGCAAAAGCGGTGCGGCGGTCTTTGCATATGACGCAGGTGTCATAAGTTTGGCTATTTTTGGCCAATTTTGATTGGCTTGCCGCGTCCATTTTTCCCAATGTGTAGGTGTGCGTATATGGGTTGGGAGCGCTGGGAGCATAACTTCACCGGGACTGCGCAGATAATACTGCGCAGCAAATTGGCATAGATTTAACCAGTCGGTTGATAAAGGGGGGATAGCGTGACATACCAGGCTTACCGCTTTTATTTTGTCGGCGGCTTGTGTACTTGATGCTTGTATTTCTACAACCACGCCGGCCATTTGTCTTTTGCCGAATGGGACAGACACGATGGCGCCGACTTGCGTGCCTGGGATAGTGCTGTAGTCAAACAGTCCAGGTAAAGGGGTATCAATCGCAACCCGAGCTATCCTTTCTTGCTCATCTTTTACTTTAAAAACCACGCTAACCTACCGTTTTTAATGGTTTATTCATTTTTCTCGATTGGGTTGTGGATAACTTTGTTGAAAACCTTCTAAAACAGCGTCGGCCGGTGGGTAACAAGTGTATAAAACAAAACCAGCGTGTCGCATTAATTTTAAAAAAATAATTTATAATCAATGAGTTAGTTGTGTTTTGTTGTGTTTCAAAAATTTAATGAAGCGCTATATTAAAGCGCGTTCGCTTTGTGTATAAGTTAAGCCCTTATCCCATAAGCGCTTGCGATTTCTTATGCTTATCGTTGCTTGTTATGCGGACTGCGGGGTTGAAAGCATTGTGTTTTATTGATGGCAAAAAGAAATTTTTATTGTTGATCATTGGTTTTTCGTAGTTTGCGGCTGTAATTGTGTACTTCGTCTACGAGCGCAGTGACGTGCTCAGTGGGTGTGAATTGTGAAATGCCGTGACCTAAATTAAAAATATGGCCATCTGCGCCTTTAGTCGGGTTACCCGCCGTATAGGTGTCGAGTACATCGCGAACTTGGGCGCGAATGATATTGGGTGGAGAGAAAAGAGCGACGGGGTCGAGGTTGCCTTGCAGCGCGCAGACGCCGCCGGTGCGTTGGCGTGCTGTGGCTAAGTCGACCGTCCAATCTAGGCCAATTGCATCCGGCCGGCGGCTTGCGTCGGTTGCCATCATGGCTTCAAGCCAGTTTCCTCCGCCTTTGGTAAAAATAATGGCGGGTACACGTCGGCCTTCTTTCTCGCGCTGTAATTGGCCTAGTATTTTGTGCATATAGGTCAATGAGAATTGTTGATAGATTCCATTAGCAAGTGTTCCGCCCCATGTATCAAAAATCATCACCGCTTGTGCGCCTGCGTCGATCTGTGCATTTAGGTAGGCTGCAACTGCATCGGCATTGGTGCGCAGAATGTGGTGCATCAAATCGGGGCGTGTGTACAGCATCGTTTTGACTGTTCTAAAGTCTTCTGATTTTCCGCCTTCCACCATATAGCAGGCTAAGGTCCATGGGCTGCCTGCGAAACCAATAAGAGGAACGCGCTGTACGGTGTCTTGCACAAGTGCACGACGTATTTCGCTTACTGCGTCAAAAACGTAGCGCAGTTTGTTAAGGTCGGGGGGCGCTAAACGTAAGACATCTTCTTCTGATCGCAAGGGATGCGCAAAACGCGGACCTTCGCCTGGCGTAAAGGATAGCCCTAGACCCATTGCGTCGGGCACGGTGAGAATGTCTGAAAATAAAATAGCGGCATCAAGTGGGTAACGTGCCAGCGGTTGCAGCGTGACTTCGGTGGCATAGGCGGGGCTTGTTGCTAAGCCCATAAAGCTACCCGCACGGGCGCGCGTGCTTTTATATTCGGGCAAATAGCGGCCGGCTTGGCGCATCAGCCACACGGGCGTGTAGGGCGTTGCTTGGCATAAGGCGGCACGCAGGAAAGTGTCGTTTTGAATTGTGGACATAAAACCTAAGGCGGTCAGCAAAAGCGGGCGGCCATTCTAACTCAGACACTGCGGGAAAAAAGCATGGGTGATGATGTAAGCGATGTAAAACGTTTCGCCCATTTACTTTTATTTTTTATATAATTCAAAAATTGAAAAATAAAAAATAAAGATTTAGGGTATTTTCCTATTTACATTGTCATTATTTTAACTATCTTTCGGAGTGCTTTTGGTCAGCGTACTACTGCTGATTAATATCTTCTTTTTAATGCGATTCCCTTGATTATCTTTAGTTTTGAGAGCATCAAAAAATACAAACGAAGGAAAAAAGAAAAAATGCTGCATTCGACACACCAACGATTTCTTTGGCTTGCTGTAGCTGTATTAGGCGCATATGCCTTGGGCGCCGTCGCACTTGCACGAGGCGAGTCTGTTAACGCGTTGTGGATGGTAGTTGCCTCTGTCTGTGTTTACCTTATTGCATATCGTTACTACAGTTTGTTTCTTGCAAAGCGCGTTGTGGGTTTAGACGCAACACGGCTTACGCCGGCGTGGAAGCACAATGATGGACTGGACTATGTGCCCACTAATCGATTTGTATTGTTTGGGCATCATTTTGCTGCGATTGCGGGTGCGGGGCCATTGGTTGGTCCTGTGTTGGCGGCACAGATGGGTTATTTGCCCGGCATGTTATGGATTCTTGCGGGTGTCGTGTTTGCCGGCGCTGTGCAAGATTTTATGGTGCTATTTATTTCTACCCGGCGTAATGCACGTTCGTTGGGTGATTTGATTAAAACCGAACTGGGTGTGGTGCCTGGGGTTGTGGCATTGTTTGGTGTGTTGATGATCATGACCATTTTATTGGCTGTGCTTGCACTGATTGTGGTGAAGGCTTTAGTGGGTTCGCCTTGGGGAGCGTTTACGGTTGCTGCGACGATTCCTATTGCGCTTTTT
>JADYYQ010000167.1 GCA_020853585.1 Ottowia sp. | reverse complement strand
GTTCCAATACAAGTTTGACCGCCTCGCCGCGATACTCTTTTGTGTAGCTTTCTTGCTTGCTCATCCTTGCTCCAATTTTAGGTAATATACCAAGTTGGAGTGTCCGAATTTGTCAGGCTACCTCAAGACATGTTATGAGAAAAATGTGCATAGGATGGTACACACACAGCCAATGGTAAATGCTGACATAGCAAACGGTACCATTACCCATCGTTTGCATACTGAACCTGATGTGATAAGAGATCCGGCACTTGAGCTGGCCCCTTTTCCCTTATTACTGAATTGCTATCTCAAGACGCAGTACCCTCTCCCAAAATTACTTAGCACACTTAATCTAGGCGCCTATCAGCCCTTATTTGAGGCCGCACTAATGACGCGCATAGTAAAGTCTGAGTTAAAAATGGTGAGTCCCCACCATACTGAAGAACTCAATCGTATATTTAGTCCTTTGGTACAAGATTTGTTCTCCAAACGCCCCATGCTGACTACCGCGCATTTTCAAACTATCCTCGATACATTCAAGGCAAAAAATATTTCAAAACAAGAACAAGCGTACTTACTATTTTGTTTATCGGCATCGTTTGTCAGGTATAGCTCAAAGCTTGGTTTTGGGACCGATAACGATTCTCCCTTTGTCGTACGCTCCTATGCCGCGGCTTTGTTGCATCAAGCAAGTATGCAATATCCACCTTCATCGGCCACATTACCGAAGATAGAGGATTATCAAAACCGATTATTGGGTATCAAGGGTAGCCTCGCTTTTAGTTGTACGCATGCATTGTTTTTAGATATGCATGATCATGTCAAAAAAAGTCGTGATAGGGCACTACAAGAAACTTTTGATTTTGTGATTCCCCCTATTTGGCGTTGAATGTGGGGCGCTATCTAAAATTTTATCGCTATGCGCACACTCGCTAAACACCGTTGATAAATACCACGCACATAGAAAATTAAATAGGTAATCTCAATGCGCGAGACTGTAGATATCGGTCTTAATCCACACCGCCCGATACCGACACGATAAAAATGGGAGCACAAAAAAACATCGAGGGGTTATACGACATGCGCATAACCCCTCGACTAATTGGTGCCGGTTGCAGGACTCGAACCCGCTACCTGATGATTACAAATCAACTGCTCTACCAGATGAGCTAAACCGGCGAAGTCCGTATTCTATATGAGAATACGCTATTTGACGACCTTAAGATGCGGTCTATTTGTCGGTGTTGGACGTTGTGGATCAGGATCGAGGCTCGTATCTGCATTTTTTGCGGGTATAGCCTTGCCCTCATCACGGACAACTAACGACATCGTCGGCAAATTTTCAGAAACACTCACCTCATCTACCACTGCCGCGCCTCGGGCAACAGGAAAAGCCATACCTTGACCATTTTCTTGTGCATAAATAGCCAACACATTTTCTAAGGGCACCTCAATATCGTAAGCTACCCCTGAAAAACGCGCACTAAACACAATGCGCTCTTTGCCAATATCAAGCTGACTTGTTGCCTCAAAAGAAATATTGAGCACCACCTCATCATTCTTAACAAACTCTTGAGGCACACCCCTAACCCGAGCATTTACAAAAACAGCAATATACGGCGTGTACCCACTGTCGACACACCAGTCGTACAAAGCGCGTAATACATAAGGTTTGGTTGATAGTTCAGTCATGACATCTTTCTAGCGACGCATCACTTTTTCAGAAGGCGTCAATGCCTCAATATAGGCAGGACGACTAAAAATACGTTCTGCATATTTCATCAAAGGCGCGGCATTTTTAGACACTTCGATATTGTAGTGATCTAAACGCCACAGAAGAGGCGCAATCGCCACATCCAACATCGAAAAATCTTCGCCCATCATATATTTATTTTTCTGAAAAATAGGCGCCAGCTGCGTCAAACGATCGCTAATCTCTCGACGCGCACGCTCTTGCCGATCCGCTACTGCTTTGCCTTTATCATTTTCAAGCGTTGCGACATGCACAAATAATTCTCTGTCGAAATTAAGCAAAAATAAACGCGCGCGCGCACGCTGTACTGGATCAGCAGGCATTAACTGCGGATGCGGAAAACGCTCATCAATATATTCATTAATGATGTTTGACTCGTACAAAATAAGGTCCCGCTCAACCAATATAGGCACCTGCCCATAGGGGTTCATCACTGAAATATCTTCTGGCTTGTTAAATAAATCAACATCACGGATCTCAAAATCCATGCCTTTCTCAAACAGCACAAGGCGACAACGTTGAGAAAAAGGGCATGTCGTACCCGAATATAAAACCATCATAGTGAATTTCCTTGACTAATACGCAACCACTAACGGCACACCAAAACAACGCTATCACCACAAGCAGCTAAAAAATACCCACTTATCCCGCGCTATTTGGCGCTTTACAAATCATGACTACTTAATATCTCTCCAATATGAAGCACTCAAACACCATGCCAATACAAAAAACACCCCTATGTAGAGCAACACCCACACACCCAAACGACGACGCGTATGCTGTGCTGGCTCCCCCATCCAACTTAAAAAAGAAACTAAGTCTGCGACCGCTTCATCATATTCAATCGGCTTAAGTAAACCTGGGGTCAATGACTGAAATTTCACTTCAACGGCAACCTTATTTGGGTCGTGAGGATCCTTGATCTTTTCAAATACAGCTGTGCGTTGCCCCTGTAACTCCCAAAGCACGTGCGGCATCGCCACACTATCAAACACCAAATTATTCCAACCTGTCGCACGTGAGTCATCGCGATAATAACTACGCAAATAGGTATAGAGCCAATCTACCCCTCGTGCACGTGCAATCACTGATAAATCGGGCGGAATCACACCAAACCAATTTTTTGCATCTTTAGGGGACATCGCATTTTGCATTAAGTCGCCCACTTTCTCCCCAGTGAACAAAAGATTTTCTTTAATTTGTTCATCAGTTAAACCAATCTCACGCAAGCGGTTGTAACGCATACTCGCCGCTGCATGACAATTCAAGCAGTAGTTTACAAACAAGCGTGCACCCCGTTGCAAGGCAGGCAAACTATTTGCACGATCAGGCGCACGATCTAGTGGTACCCCTTCGGAACTTGCGAATACAGACTGAGCGCTCAACAAAGTAAGCAACACGATTAATATTGAAAAGCTTTTTTTCATCCTCGTCCCTCTAATGCGCAGCAAATGTGACGCGCTCAGGCACTGTTTTAAACTGGCCCATCCGACTCCAAATCGGCATTGCCAAAAAGAACCCAAAATAAATCAAACTACATAGTTGCGAAACACGCTCAGCGATCGGTGAAGGTGGCTGTATACCTAAGTAGCCTAAAATAATAAAAGCCACGACAAACACCCCTAACAGCACTTTATGCAAAAAAGGCCGATAGCGAATTGAACGTACAGGTGCATGATCAAGCCAAGGCAAGAAAAATAAAATAACAACGGCCCCACCCATCACCAACACACCCCAAAATTTGGCATCAAGGGAATAAAAACCAAATATCAGCACAAGCAGCGTAACAATCGCGGCCATCTTCATCAGCTTCGATTTGGGGTTACGCTTAATCATTAACGCAAATAAGGTTGCAGCAAACACCCAAATAGGCAGCAAAAACTCCGAAGTCGTTGCACGTAACATGGAGTAAAACGGCGTAAAATACCAACCAGGTGCAATATGCAGTGGCGTCTTAAGTGGATCAGCAGGAATAAAATTATTGGCCTCTAAAAAATACCCGCCCATCTCCGGAGCAAAAAACACAATAAAACTAAAAATACCCAAAAAGCCCGCGATACCCACCAAATCATGCACTGTGTAATAGGGGTGAAAAGGAATACCGTCTAAAGGCTTCCCCTGTTCATTAACGGTATCTTTGATCTCTACACCATCGGGATTATTAGACCCCACCTCATGTAAAGCCAATATATGGGCAACAACTAAACCTAACAGTACCAAAGGAACAGCGATCACATGAAATGAGAAGAAACGGTTTAAGGTCGCATCACCCACAACATAGTCACCCCGAATCCACAGCGACAAATCTGGACCAATTAAAGGTATCGCCGCGAACAAGTTGACAATCACTTGTGCGCCCCAATAAGACATCTGGCCCCAAGGCAATAGATACCCCATAAAAGCTTCGGCCATCAAACACAAAAAAATTGCACAACCAAAAATCCAAACCAACTCACGTGGCTTACGATAGGAACCATACATCAAGCCACGAAACATGTGGCAATACACCACGACAAAGAACATCGAAGCGCCCGTTGAGTGCATATAGCGCACCAACCAACCCCATGGCACCTCACGCATAATATATTCAACGGATTGAAATGCCTTACTCACATCAGGTTTGTAATGCATCACCAAAAAAATACCAGTGACAATTTGAATCACCAATACCAACAACGCCAATGAACCAAAAAAATACCAAAAATTAAAATTTTTGGGTGCATAGTACTCTGTCAAATGGGCTTTAACTGAGCTACTCAGGGGAAAACGCGCATCCACCCAAGCGAGCATTTTTGCGCCCACCTTAGCATTGGCCGGCAATTTTTTTTCTTGAAAAGCCATATTGTTATTTCTCCTCGCTTAGGCTTTTTTATCATCGCCGATCAACAACCGGGTATCTGATAAATACATATGAGGCGGCACTTCCAAATTATCCGGAGCAGGTTTATTTTTATAGACGCGGCCCGCCATATCAAAAGTAGAGCCGTGGCAAGGACAAAGAAAACCACCGGTCCAATCATCAGGCAAAGAAGACTGCGGGCCTAACTGGAATTTTGAACTCGGGGAACATCCCAAATGCGAACAAATACCCACCACAACGAGATACTCTGGCTTTAACGAACGCTGTTCATTACGCGCATAGCTTGGCGTCAACTCATCTGGTTTACGCTCAGAGTGAGGGTCCGCTAATTCGTGATCATTTTTAGGCAATAAAGCCAACATCTCAGAAGAGCGGCGCACAATCCATACCGGCTTACCACGCCACTCAACGGTACGCATCTCACCGACTTGCATGCCGGCAAGATCTACCTCAACGGGCGCACCTGCCGCCTTAGCACGCTCTGACGGCGCAAAAGTACTTACCAACGGGACAGCCACGGCCATCCCGCCCGCACCTCCGACGACCGAGGTCGCGATTAATAAATTGCGGCGATTTTTGTCTACACCTTGCTGGTTACTCATGCCCAACCTCAAAAAAACAAATCCCCCGGAGAACAAACCCAAGATTTATGCAAACCGGTGATTATACCCAAGCAGCCTGATGTATTAAAGCTTTTGCGCAATGTATTGTGAGAATTCGGGCATTTGCATGTGTTTGCAAACACTTTTACTCCATCCCCAAGAGATATAAAACAAGGCAAACACTTAATTTGAAAGTTGTCCTTAATAAGATGCAATCTCTAAGATTCTAAGATGCAGCAAACTCTTAACGATTTAACAAAAACACCTCGCCCCCATCCTCCCGCAAACAACAGCAGTCGTAAACACCCTTCATATCATGCTTGACTCTGTTTTTAATGCACCGACAAAAAACCTATCTTAAAAACAAATCTACCTTAACTTAGGGCGCTTGCTAGGAATCACTTTAAAATACAATTTCTTTTGTTTGCGACTGATTGTCAGCGTTGCCGTACTACCAGGTTTTAACTGCGAAATTGCATTCAATAAAGAAGTGGTATCGTTAATTGCTTTGCGATTGACCTCTAACAAAATATCGCCCGACTTAATTCCACAGCTATCTGCCGGTGCACCCCGCACCACACCCGCAATCAAGGTCCCTTTTTTCTCGACAAGATCAAAAGACTCGGCCAACTCAGGCGTAATATCCTGGGGCTCAACGCCAATCCAACCTCGCGTCACTGAGCCATGAGCTAGGATCTCTTCCATAATCTGCTTTGCAGTAGAAACGGGAATAGCAAAGCCAATCCCTAACGATCCCCCCGAACCTCCGGGCCGCGAAAAAATCGCCGTATTAATACCGAGCAAATTACCTTCGCTATCAATTAATGCACCGCCTGAGTTTCCAGGGTTAATCGCTGCATCAGTTTGAATAAAATTCTCAAATGTATTAATACCTAAATGGCTTCTCCCTAGGGCAGAAACAATCCCCATGGTCACCGTTTGGCCAACGGCAAACGGATTACCAATTGCAAGCACCACATCACCCACGCGCACATTCTCAATCCTTCCAAGGGTAATCGCAGGCAAATGCTGTAATTGAATCTTCACAACTGCTACATCCGTTTCGGGATCACTTCCCACAACCGTACCTTGCGTTTTACGACCATCTGCTAAGGCCACTTCAATTTCATCGGCGCCATCGACAACATGATGGTTAGTTAGAATGTATCCTTGGTCACTCACAATCACACCAGAACCAAGATTGACCGAGGGCTCATCTTGCTGATCAAGCGGTCCATCACCAAAAAAATAATATGGCAAAGCCTCCGGCAAGCGTCCATGTCCATTACGGCGAGTAACAGCCTTATTATTTCTTGTAAAAAGACTTACGACAGCAGGTACCGCGCGCTGAACGGCAGCACTATAAGAAGTTTGGTGAACCGTATTGTGAGCGCCTTGCACCCCGGATTCCCTTACAGTAACGGTAGTGCCTTTTAAAAAGATTAGACCATCCCACCGTAACCACTCGGGTTTAAGTGTGACAACAATAAATAATATCGCTAAGAGAACCGGTACGGTTTGAGCGAACAACAGCCAGAAACGGCGCATCATGGAGGAGAAATACCGTGGAAACAAGAGAATTAGAATTGTACTTGAATGATTTACTTTCAGTGAGCCGTTTTGATGACTACTGTCCCAACGGATTGCAAGTTCAGGGTCATAAAGAAACGTTTCATCTTGTCACGGGCGTAACGGCGAGTCTCGCATTAATAGAACAAGCAGTGGCATTAGGCGCAGACGCTATCTTGGTCCACCATGGTTATTTTTGGAAAGGAGAAGATGCCTGCGTCACCGGACAAAAATATCTCCGCCTTAAACAACTACTACAAAATAATATTAATTTATTTGCCTATCATCTGCCACTGGATGCTCACCCTGAGTTGGGCAACAACACGCAGCTGGGAGAATTGCTCGGGCTCAACATCGACAATCGATTTGGCAATGCACAAATAGCGTGTATCGGCACATGCTCACCCCAAACCCTCACAGCAATGTGCAACCATATTAGTAAACAACTGGGCCGCACGCCCTTGTTGATAGGAGACGGACAACGTGTCGTCAGCCGGATAGCATGGTGTAGCGGCGCTGCACAGAGCTGGCTTAATGAAGCCGTTAAGCTCAATGCGGATGTTTATATTAGTGGTGAAATTTCCGAATCAACCGTGCATCTCGCACGAGAAAGTGGTACAGCTTATATTGCAGCGGGTCACCATGCAACGGAGCGAGGGGGCGTCATGGCACTGGGGGAACATTTAGCCCATCGATTTGGCCTCACACATCACTTTATTGATATTCCAAATCCTGCTTAATTAAATTAGTTTTAGTTAAAACAAAAAAGCCCCCTTAATACACGGGGGCCAAAAAACAATACTGACGGCGCTCAAACTAAACAAGCCTGAAAAAACGCGGTCTTTTTTTTATACTAAAGCACAGCGATTAGAACTTGTGACGCAAGCCTACTTGTACACCAAACTGACTTTTGCCAGCAGTAACGGTCTCGCCTGTGTTCACACCCCAGTTAGAGCCAATGCCATTCTTGGTACGATTTTTGATGTACGACATATTTGTGTACACATCAGTACGCTTGGAGAGGAAATAATCAGATGACAACACATAGCTAGTGACATTAGGTGCGTCTTTGTTCTGTGAGTGATACACAGCGCCGGTCAATGCCAACTCAGGCGCAACCTGCCAAGTTGCTCCACCCCAGTAGAGGTTTGAGCGATAGGTGGCAGCCGACACAACAGCGCCATTACTTGCGGAGAAATTAGTCTTTAAATTGCGATAGCCCAAAAAGGTTTGGACTGGGCCAACACTATAGCTACCCACGGCAGAAATACGTTTCGCTGTACTACCGCTATCAGCAACTACAAAGCCATTACCGTTACCCGGTGCCACACTCAAAACACCAATGTCCGACGCAGTAATCGTATTCAGTGCATCGTAAGCTAAACCAAAACCGAAAGGTCCTTGAGCATAGTTCATGCCCAAGCCCCACTGGCGGCCCGACTTACTGTTGCCTGGCTGATCACCAGCAAGACCTCCATTGACATCACGACCAAAGCTATAAAAACCCGTGATCATCAAATTATCAAAATTACCTGTGTACTTAATGCTTTTGTCAGCACGTGACATCATACCGGCGTCATGCGTAGACAATGAATAATTCGCATAGCTCATAGGATCGTATTTATTGGTCACGTCATAAATACTGGAGTACTGACGACCAAGGGTCACACTACCCGCATTGCTAGACAGCCCAGCAAAAGCTTGACGACCAAACAAGCGACCGCCCTGAGAAGAAGTCCCTGAGGCTAAATCAAAACCAGCCTCAAGCCTGAAAACTGCTTTTACCCCACCACCCAAATCTTCAACACCCATCAAACCAAAGTTTGAACCCGACAAATTACCCGACTGCACACGCACTAAGTTGTTGTTCGTGCCCTTAGCATTTGTCAAAAACTCCATACCCATATCAGCCGTACCATAAAGCGTAACGGACGATGACTGCGCATAAACCGCCCCGCTACCCAACATCACAGCCATCGCTGCAACAACGTAATTCTTTTTCATAAACTGCTCCTCATCGTAAAATCAAAAACCCGCCGCGCGGATGAGGCATAATCTAGTTCTTGATCGCAATGAGCCGCAGACCTCTGGAATGCAGAGATCAATACATTCTGTGATTAATGTGCTTTATTAATTTTTTTGTTGTTTGAAGACAACAAAAAAATCAGCAAATTACGCAAATATTTTTTCCGATCGAACGTTACATTTTTACTACGCAAAAAAAATAAATGTCAAAGTGCAGAGGGTGCACGTGGGCTTTTTTACCCATAACGCAAGAAATCCGCTGGTCAATGCTATAAATAAGCCATGGCAACCAGAGAATTTCTTCGTCACCTTAAAGACGCACGCAGTGGAAGCGTGCAAGCACAGCTCATACTTGGCCAAGTTTTTTTGCATGGCGGCAATGGGCTTGCACCTAATCACGCTAGTGCTTTACTTTGGTTAAGTAAAGCAGCACGACAAGGTTCCAATGAAGCGCTCAAATTAATAGGCGAATACATCTCGCCAAAAATCGCGCGTCAATATCCTGATTTTGATTTTGTCATCGCGTGTTATCGTGAAGTGGGCCAAACGGGCAGTGCCATCGCGCAATGGCATTACGTGCAATTGATACTTAACAGCACGACACCCCCACAACCCAGCCATCAAACTGACTTGGCATTGACCTGGTTACAAGACCTGGCTAATAAAAATTTACCCGCAGCATGTTGGCAGCTTGCCAAGCTACGCAATCAAGGTAATTTACTGCCCGCAGATCCAGCACAATCACTTTATTACGCTCAACGAGCAGCCGATGCAGGCGAACCCGCCGCCATACGTTGGCTAGCAAAACAAGCCGTCAGCAGCAATGATAAAAAAAACTTGCTTATGCGGGTCACCCCACTTGTACCAGAGCTGCTGGCACGTAATGAGCTTAGCGAAGATGACGCTAAGCTTTTATGCGAATATGCTTGCCACCTCTTGGATGCACCCGAGATGCTTAATCCAAGCGCTAAAAAATTAGCTTTACAAGCCTTACACCATGCGGCCCATTCAGGCTTAGCGCGCGCACAATTTCACTATGGTCTATGGCTAGCGAGAATTACACCCCACGGCCAACGCGCAACGTATCCACAACCAGGCCGTAACGGCAGTCTTAAACGAGCGGCGCAATGGCTTGAGCTTGCGGCAGAACAAGGCATGGCTGATGCTTGGTATGTACTTGCACTCCTTTATCGTCGCACCCAATTTTCCGGTTACGACATACATCAATCCGACCTTTGCCTAACGCAAGCCGCGCAATTAGAACACGGTATCGCCCAGCTACAACTGGGTAAGCGTCTATGGAGATTACGTAAAAATCAGATCAACGCCGATATTGAGGCATGCTTCTGGTTTTGGCGTGGTGCTAAGCAAGGAATCAGCGAAGCCAATATTTTGCTACGCAAAATTGCTCAATCTTGCCCTGATCCTGCCGTCAATCAATGGGCTACACTTGCCCATAAGATGAGCGAACAACGACCAACCAGTGATCTCGCTTTACTTGTACAGCGTATTCAAATTGGCAATCAATTTAATCTCGACAAAGCAGAATTACTGTTGATCGATATCACAGCCACACAAAACGATCATTGCCTTGTCGTTGATATTCAACACTGGTTGCCGCGCACACCGCGCCGACTGATTTTGATCGAAACAGCAGCGCAACGGCTAGCGTGGTTGCAAAGTATCAAAATTTTTAGTGAAAACGCGCTTGCAGTAGAAGCAGAAGGAAATTATCGCCAGCGTCGCTACAAACTGGAAAAATTATTGGCCGCATTTAATTTAACCGACGGGCAATAAAAAGCTTCTATCAACAATCGTCATAAACGTAAAAAGGCCGTTTTGCCTAATCAAAACAGGCAGGCTAAAAAACTAAACACCATCACGTAGAGATCATCGCGCAATAGCGCACATCATAATTGTGGGAACATCTACCGATACAAGACTATTGCCACACATCACAAAAAGAGTGCTCTGCGCTGCTGTGCTAACAACAACACTCACCCTATTTACGCTCAGCAACCCATAGTATTTGCCATACATCCCATCCAAGCCCACTCAAAGAACGTGTCTATGTTTTAAGGTCTGAGGGCGGGGCAAACCAAGCGCTTAAAAACAAACCCAACTCAAACAACACACACAACGGCACTGCCAATAGCAACTGCGACAGTACATCAGGCGGCGTTACCACTGCAGCCACAACAAACACACCCACGATAATATAAGGCCGCATCGATTTAAGCTGTGCCCGACTGATCACACCTAAGCGCACCAAAACAACCACAACAATCGGCATTTCAAAGCTCAAACCAAAAGCAAAGAACGTGGTCATCGCAAAACTCAAATATTTATCAATATCCGTCGACATCTGTACACCCAATGGCGCATTGTAGTGCGCCATAAAACCAAACACACTGGGAAACACTAAAAAATAAGCAAACGCCATGCCAATCAGAAAAAGCGTATAGCTACTCACCACAACAGGCAGGACCCACCGCTTTTCATGCTGATAAAGCGCCGGAGCAACAAAAGACCACACTTGGTACAAAACGTAGGGCAATGCCACCACAAAGGCAACCATTAGAGTGACTTTCATGGGCACTAAAAATGAACCCAGCACATCCGTAACCATCATGCGCCCACCCTGAGGTAAGGCACGCAGTAAAGGTTGCGCAAAAAAATGAAAAATGGAGGGCGCCCAATAGCTAAGGACCAAAAAAACCAGCAAGATACTCGCCAGGGCAAGCACAACGCAGCGACGCAGCGCAACCAAATGAGAAATAAAACTAGCTTTTATATCCTCGTTTGCGTCATTCCCCAATTTAGTAGTCATCAAAAAAACCTCGACTAGACGCAGCGGTAAACGTAGGACGGTGGCGCTTTACTCTAGCAGCCCCAGAACGCAAATAGCAACGTAGATGAGCACGCTGTTTAAACCATTTAGGCAAAGCACGCTGGCGTTGCCGCCAAGTCCGCCTTGGACGAACAGGGGCAGGTACGCTTTTGTATACAGAGGTCACACCCGCACTTGGCAGAGATGCAAACTGATCGCGCAGCGTATGCTCAATATCCGTAGCAGACTGGGTGAACTCGCTACGCATTTTGTACAAAGCTTCAAACTCTAACTCTCGGTTAACCTGTGCTTTCAGTTCACCCACATAGCGCTGTGCACGGCCTAACAGCGTTCCCAAGGTACGCGCGACACGCGGCAAACGCTCTGGTCCAATCACAACCAAAGCGACAATGCCAATTAATACGAGTTTGAAAATATCTAAATCAATCATGGTAAATGTAAGTGCTGAAAGACCATTTCAGCCAAGCCATGAGTCAATTAAAAAGACCACTGCACACTTTCGCAAACGCGCTTTGATCTCGGCAGACGTAACCCAGAAAGCAATGTGTGCACCAACCCTACACACACATTGCGAGTACCGCCCAACAGCAATTGAATATGCAGCCACTTGTACAAGAGGGCTCTTAAAGCGAACGGCAACGGCTAACGCCATTGCCAGATGATTAGCCATGCTTAGATTTGTCCTCAACCACCCGATCCTGTGTATGACTTAGCTCGTCAATTGGCTTAACAGAAGAGGGGTCTTCTGCCGGCTGATCGCTCATACCTTTTTTAAAACCCTTAATAGCAGCGCCCACATCTTCACCGAAATGGCGTAGCTTTTTGGTACCAAATACAAGAAGCACCACAACCAACACAATAAGCCAGTGCTGAATACTCATAAATCATCCCTTCTCTATTTAGGTAGCCAGATCATGCGCAATTTTACGTTTGACGCTGCCAAGGATGAGCACCGCCTAATATGTGAGCATGTAAATGGTAAACCTCCTGCCGACCATCCACTCCGTTGTTAATCACAAAACGAAAACCATTATCGGCCCCCGTTTGCTTAGCTAACTGCGGAGCTAACAATGCCATTTTCCCCAACATCTCTGTATGCGCTTGCGTACAATCAAATAAATTACTGATATGGATCTTAGGAATAATCAACACATGCACGGGCGCAGCAGGATGAATATCATGAAACGCCAACATCATTTCATCTTCATAGACTTTTTGGCTAGGAATTTGACCCGCGATAATTTTGCAAAAGACACAGTCCGCATGCATCTTAGTACCTTTGTTCATGGCTATAAGGCGTAACCGGTAATAAACCCACGGGCCGACCATCATTAAGATAAAGCCATCCTTTAGCAATGCGGTAAATCACCCAAATACTTAAGACACCCAAGATAGCGAAACCAACCAACACAAATACAAGAAGCCAGCCTACACCGCCCCAAAATAAGCTCCACCAAAAAGTCCGTATCTGCCAACGAAAATGTGATTCATACAAAGTACCCGCTACATCTTGACGCTTAATGTAGTTGATAATCAACGCGATCACACCAGACATACCGCAACTCAACCAAGCAAAAGCGTATAACGCATAAAGTACATGCGTTAATTTACGCAAGCTATCAAGCTGCGCTGGCGTGTGCGCAATAACGTGGTCATTCATGATTACTCCCGAGTCCGCATTTTACGTGCGGCTTGTTCATCTAAACCAGATAGACCTTCGCGCCGAACTAGCTCTTCAAGCACCTGCTCAGCACGCAATCCAAACTGTGCCAACATCACCATACAGTGAAACCAAAGATCAGCCATCTCACCTACTAACAAAGCTTGCTGCGGCGGGGCAAGGCCCGAGGCACGTGAATCCTTTGCAGCCATAATAACCTCAGCCGCTTCTTCACCAATTTTTTTCAAAATAGCGTTATCGCCTTTAGCAAACAATCGAGCGACATAAGAAGTTTCGGGATCCCCTCCCTGCTCAGGATGACGCCCCTCTACCACTTCCGTTAATTTTTTTAAGATATCGTGCATTATTTTGAGAACGGTAAAGAAGCAATATTGGGCGAACCCGTCACAATATCAAGCCAGCGATCCTCTTTAAATTTTCTAAAGAAGCACGCCGGACGTCCGGTATGACACGCGATCCCGCCTATCTGGCGCACTTGCAACAACAGCGTATCTCCATCGCAATCCAAAAAAATAGCTTCTACTTGTTGCCAGTGCCCGGAGGTTTCCCCTTTATGCCAGAGTTGTTGTCGTGAACGCGACCAATACACAGCCTGACCTTTTACGATCGTTTGCAACAAAGCTTCTCGATTCATCCAAGCCATCATCAACACCAGGCCGGTATCGATTTCCTGTGCGATAACAGGAACCAAACCGCGCGCATCCCATTGCACTTGATCTAGGTAATCCGCATCTACATTGACACTCACAATGCCTCCCGAGCCTGGCGTACTACGATACCTTGTGATGCCATATATTGCTTAGCTTGCCCAACGGTATATTGTCCATAATGAAAAATACTAGCAGCCAACACCGCATCCGCCCCACCCACCGTAATACCTTCTACTAAATCATGCAGTCCACCCACACCACCGGATGCAATCACGGGTATCGACACGGCATCGGTTACCGCACGCGTCAACGCTAAATCAAAACCTGAACGCGTGCCATCACGATCCATACTCGTCAATAACAACTCACCCGCCCCACGGCGCGCCATCTCTTGTGCCCACACAACCGCATCCATACCGGTGGCATGACGCCCGCCATGGGTGAATACTTCCCAATGTACGCCGCCATCATGAGTTATACATTTAGCATCGATAGCTACGACCATGCATTGCGCACCATATTTAGCGCTGATTTCGGAAACTAAATCGGGGTTAGCAACGGCAGCTGAGTTAATGCCTATCTTGTCTGCGCCTGCATTTAGTAAGCGCTGCACATCCGCGACGGACCGCACGCCGCCCCCTACGGTTAAGGGAATAAATACTTGCGAGGCAACTGCCTCCACCATATCTAAGACTAATTCTCGACCATCCGAAGTAGCCGTGATATCCAGAAAGGTAAGCTCATCAGCGCCTTGCAGATCATAACGACGGGCAATCTCTACAGGATCACCGGCATCTCGCAAATCTACAAAATTGACACCTTTAACAACACGTCCAGAAGCAACATCTAAACAAGGGATAACGCGTTTAGCTAACATAAGTGTGTACCAGCAATTCGCATATCACTCACGCTCACCTAACATATCTGCACGCTGTTGCGCAGCAGCAAAATCAAGATGGCCACTATAAATGGCACGACCACAAATCACACCCACCACACCCTCACTCTCTATCGCACAAAGGGCATCAATATCTTGCATAGAGGCCAGTCCACCGCTGGCAATCACCGGGATTTTGGTAGCACGCGCTAGTCGTGCTGTCGCTTCGACATTAATACCTTGCAGCATGCCATCACGACCAATATCCGTATAAATAATTGCCTCTACACCGTAATGCTCATATTGCCGAGCCAAATCAATCACATCGTGACCGGTAATTTTGCTCCATCCTTCTAAGGCGACTTTGCCGTCTTTCGCATCAAGACCCACAATGACATGCCCACCAAATGCACTACAAGCATCTTGCAAAAAACCAGGGTGCTTGATCGCTGCGGTGCCAATAATGACATACGATAAACCGCCATCTAACAAGCGCTCGATGGTATCGAGATCACGAATCCCTCCGCCTAGCTGCACGGGGATCTCATCGCCTACCTCAGCTAAGATGGCTTTAAGCACGGCCTCATTTTTAAGCTTGCCAGCAAACGCGCCATCTAAGTCCACCAAATGCAACCGGCGCGCACCAGACGTCAACCACTGACGTGCCATAGCGGCAGGATCATCTGAAAAAACCGTAGCTTGGTCCATATCGCCTTGTTTAAGGCGAACGCACTGGCCATTTTTCAAGTCAATCGCAGGAATCAGCAACATAATATTTTAAGAAAAAACAGGGTTTTAAGGTTTCCAGTCTACAAAATTACGAAAAAATCGCAAGCCATCGGCAGCGCTTTTTTCGGGGTGAAACTGCGCAGCAAACACATTATCGCGGGCAACAGCACTCGTAAACACAATGCCATGAGTGGTCTGTCCAACTATATCCTCTACACGCTTGGGCACCGGATAAAAACTATGTACAAAATAAAACCAACTCTTATTTTCAATGCCTTGCCACAATACATGCGGGCGTACTTGATCAACACGATTCCATCCCATATGGGGCACTTTGTACCGTATCCCTTGCGCGTCCGGTTTACTGTCCGAAGGAAATTTCACCACTTCACCAGGTAATTGCGCCAAGCCAGGTGCATCTGCTTCTTCACTGCGCTCAAACAACATATGCTGTCCAATGCAAATACCTAACAAAGGCTTATTATTGGCAGCCCTCACTACCGCATCCCGTAAACCCGATTCATCCAAGCAGCGTACACAGTCCAACATGGCACCTTGCCCGGGCAACACAACCGCATCTGCACTATCAATATCGCCAGCCATCTTGCTCACAACAATATTTACTTCCGGCGCTGCGTTACGTAATGCCTGACCTACCGAACGTAAATTACCTGAACCATAATCAACAACGACAATTTTGTGCGGCATAGCAGTCTAACTTTCTTTAAGTGCGTAAACCAGGGAGTAGTGCAAGTAAACCAGCAACGATAAATTCAACGGACATCGCAGTGAGCAACAGACCAAATATACGCGTTGCAATATTAATCCCTGTGCGCCCCAACCAGTAACTGACTGGCTCAGCTAAACGTAAAGCTGCCCACACAATTAGACCAATCAATACACCACAACCAATCAAATTAAAACGCTGCAACCAGCTATCAGCCTGCTCTGCGTAAACAATCACTGTACTAATTGTTGCGGGCCCGGTCAAAATGGGAATGGCCAATGGCACTACCGCAACAACGGATCGCGTGCCTGCCTCAACAGTTTCTTCAGGCGTATTGCGAGTGCCCCCCGGCTGCGCATTGACCATGCTAATCGCCATCAACAATACGACAATGCCACCGCCCACTTGCAACGAAGCGATGGAGATATTAAAAGCATGAATCACTTGCCCACCCACCAAAGTGCTGATAGCAATAACTAAACCGACTGTTAATGCAACAGTAGAAGCAATGCGACGACGCTCAGCCAACGATTGATGTTGCGTCATGCCAATAAAAAATGGAATCGCACCAAGCGGATTCACTAACGCAACCAATAGCAGTAGTTCTTTAAAAACATCCATATTATTTTTTTATCATTACCTCTTATATGAGGCTACCCTTAGTTGATGGAACAGTATTGCCAGCGCGCGCATCCAATGCAACCGCTTGGCGTAAGGCACGACCAAACGCCTTAAACACGGTTTCGCATTGATGATGCGCATTCACGCCCCGTAAATTATCAATATGCAAGGTCATTGCCGCATGGTTAACCAAACCCCGAAAAAACTCGATCAGCAAATCCACATCAAACTCACCGACGCGCGCACGCGTGAATGGCACATGAAACTCCAGTCCCGGCCGACCCGATAAATCAATGACCACGCGAGATAGGGCTTCATCAAGCGGTACGTAAGCGTACCCATAACGACAAATCCCTTTTTTATCGCCCACTGCTTGGCTCAATGCTTGCCCAAGCGTAATACCCACATCTTCTACGGTGTGATGGGCATCGATATGCAAATCACCTTTGGCAAAAATATCTAAATCGATCATGCCATGCCTGGCAATTTGATCTAGCATATGATCCAAAAATGGCACACCTGTCGCAAGCGTACCCCGCCCGCTACCATCCAGGTTAAGACTAACGCGAATTTGCGTCTCAGAAGTATTGCGTACCACTTCGGCTACGCGCGAGGACAGCATCATTTTGTAAATTTTAGTGGGATTAAGTTAATCTAAATCGATTGAGAAAACGCAAAAATTAACCGATCATTTTGTGCGGGTGATCCAACAGTGATACGCAAGCATTGATTGAGTAAAGGGTGCATTGTACTAACATTTTTTATGAGAATGCCCTGAGCCAATAGATCATCAAAGGTTTTTTGCGCATGCGCAACACGCACTAAAACAAAATTAGCCCGACTAGGGAAAACCGTTACACCCTTAATATTTGCTAAGCTTTGGCTTACCCGCGTGCGCTCCTGCCGCAATAATTCAGCCTGCGCATCCCACATATCCTGATGCTGCAATAAATAATCCACCGCCGCTTCCGTGAGCACATTCACGTTATAAGGAGGGCGTACTTTTTCCAATTGGGCCAAAATCGTCGGTAACCCACACAGGTATCCCAAGCGCACACCTGCCAATCCAAGCTTAGATAGCGTGCGCAAAACGAGGAGATTAGGAAATTGCCCCAAACGCGCCAACCAACTCACCTGAGCAAAAGGCTGATACGCCTCATCGACGACAAACAAACTATGCGGCGCAGCAAGCAGTAACGCCTCAATTTGCGAATCATCAAATAACCCGCCGGTGGGATTGTTTGGGTAAGCAAGGTAGACCACGGCTGGCTTATGTTGTGCCAATGCCGCCAACATCGCGGGCATATCTAGGGCAAATTGCGCTGTTAACGGCACACCCACAAAACGCATCCCGGCTAATTTTGCAGATATCTCATACATGGAGAAGCTAGGCCAAGGGGCCAACATACAAGCGCCTGGCTTTGCACAGGCCAAAGCGAGCATCGAAATTAATTCATCTGAACCATTGCCCAGCAAAATATCCGCCGCCTCCGGTACCCCCATCGTCTGCCGCAAGCGTGCCCGCAGACCCGCATAACTCGGTACCGGATAACGATGTAACGCCACCCCTGCTAAATGTTGTCCCAGCGCTTGTTGTAGTGCGGTGGGCAAGGGAAAAGGATTTTCCATCGCATCTAACTTAACTAAGCCATCCGCATTGGGCACTGAATAAGCCGCCATTGACAACACATCTGAGCGAAATACCGCCGCACACAACTCATTCATCCTTGATCACCCATCATTTTCTCCATTGAATAAAATAGCCCTCCAACACGTGTATATCCATAGATATACGAGCACAGCGCACCTTGGCTCAAGGTTTTACGCGACAAAAAACTGTCCATTGGGCAATTTTTTCCCTTAACTAAAAACTGACTATTCGCCACCCGCACCACGCCAACGATTAATTTCATCTCGTGTCCGTGCGGCGACTACGGCGGCAGCGTGCGCAAAATCTTCTCCCGCACTCGCATACAAAATCGCGCGCGAAGAACTAATCATCATGCCCGTACCTTGCGTGGTAATACCCGCTTTCACTGTGGCTTCTACATCACCGCCTTGCGCACCAATACCCGGTATCAGTAGCGGCATCTCCCCAACTAAGCGGCGAACTTGCGCAATTTCATCGGGATACGTCGCACCAACCACCAAACTTAATTGACCAGACGCATTCCACGAACGCGCAGCAAGCTGCGCAACATGCTGATACAAGGGTTGGCCATTGACCGACAAAGATTGCAAATCTCCCCCACCTGGGTTGGAGGTGCGACACAAAGCAATGACACCTTTCCCAGCCCACTGTAAATAAGGCTCAATGGAGTCATAACCCATATAAGGATTCACAGTCAAAGCATCCGCCTCGTAACGCTCAAAAGCCTCACGTGCATATTGCCGTGCCGTTGCACCGATATCACCGCGCTTCGCATCTAAAATCACTGGAATAGTGGGATACGTGTCATGAATATAGGCAATCAACTGCTCAAGCTGATCTTCCGCGCACTGTGCTGAGAAATAAGCCATTTGCGGCTTAAACGCACACACTAACGGCGCCGTGGCATCCACAATAGCCCGACAAAAATCAAATAAAGCAAAACGCGCATGCGCAAACATAGGCGGCAGTCGTGTCGCATCAGGGTCTAAACCCACGCACAGCAAAGAATTGCTGGATTGCCAAGCAGCAGATAGCTGCACACTAAAACTGGGACGGGGAGAAATATTCATGGGCGGCATTGTAGTGCAGGCATCACGCTCTGTACCCCATTTTTTCAAACGCCGTCAGCATACGAGATATTATTTTCTTTTGCTTAGCGACTTTTCCGCTACACTCGCGACCAATATTGACCCGTGTGTGGCCTACTATCGACTCTGTCTGCGCTCCACTTCCTGTCCACGTATTGATGACTAGCAGCGATGATTAATTTATTTATCCTGCAAAAAGGCCGGCTGGCTCAAGCCCCTGTTGACAAACAACACACCGCGCCATTTGCACAAAAACCTATTTGGATCGATCTGATCAACCCGGATGATGACGAACGCGCCTGGTTAACTGAAACCCTCGGCGTCGCGCTACCGGAACTCGAGCAGCTCGGGGACCTAGAAGCCTCAGCGCGATATTTTGAAGCAGAAGACGGTAATCTGCATATTCGTACAGATTTTCTGCTTGATGAAGATAATATTTCACGCAATGTGCGCGTCGCTTTTGTCCTGCACGAAGAAATGCTGTTTTCCATTCATGATGAAGATCTTCCCGTTTTTCGTCTCGTGCGCTTACGTGCGCGTATGCGCCCTGGATCAGTGCGCAACGCAAAAGATGTATTGCTTGATTTATATGCGACCGACGCTGAATACTCCGCCGACTCTATCGAAGAAATTTACGAGCGCCTAGAAGCAGCAGGACGACAGGTACTCGCCAGCGAAGTAACCGATGCCGATGCCGCCGAGGTACTTGAGACCATTGCACATGAGGAAGATTTAAATGGACGTATCCGTCGCAATGTGATGGATACGCGCCGTGCCCTTTCTTTCTTGATGCGCAGTCAGCTCCTCTCCTCTGAGCAGCAAGATGAAGCAAGACAAATTTTGCAAGATATTGATTCCATCGAAAACCATACTGCTTTTCTATTTGATAAGCTTAATTTTTTAATGGACGCCACCGTCGGTTTTATTAATATCAACCAAAATAAAATTATTAAATTATTTTCGGTGGTATCGGTCGCATTGATGCCTCCCACGCTGCTGGCCAGTATTTGGGGTATGAACTTTAAATATATGCCTGACTTGCAAACCCCCTTGGGTTACCCGCTCGCATTAGGTGTGATGTTGATCTCAGCCATTATTCCGCTGATTTATTTTCGGCGACGCGGGTGGTTAAAATAAGCATTATTTGCAGGCATATCCGTCCATGCAACTAGGCAAATACGCGCTACGTAATAATTTATTTGTCGCCCCTATGGCCGGGGTCACGGATCGCCCTTTTCGTCAACTTTGCAAGCAACTAGGCGCGGGGTATGCCGTATCTGAAATGGTGGCGTCTAATGCCCAACTGTGGGGTAGCGAAAAAACCATGCGGCGCGCCAATCATGATGGCGAAGTGCACCCTATCGCGGTACAAATTGCCGGCGCTGATCCCGTCATGATGGCGCAAGCGGCGCGCTACAACGTCGATCGCGGCGCTCAGATTATTGATATCAATATGGGTTGTCCCGCAAAAAAAGTATGCAATGTCGCAGCAGGTTCCGCTTTACTACAAGATGCACCCCTGGTTGCACGCATTATTGAAGCTATCGTCACCGCAGTAGGTATCGGTCCCGATGCCGTTCCGGTCACTTTAAAAATACGCACAGGCTGGAACCGCGAAAATCGCAACGCACACACCATTGCACATATTGCTCAAGAAGCGGGTATTAGCATGCTTACGATTCATGGGCGTACACGCGCTGATCTGTACCACGGGCAAGCTGAATACGACACTATCGCAGCGATCAAAAACCAATTGCGTATCCCCATCGTTGCTAACGGTGATATCACTACTCCGGAAAAAGCAGCGCAGGTATTTGCCCAAACCGGTGCAGATGCCATCATGATTGGTCGCGCCGCACAAGGTCGACCTTGGTTATTTCGCGAAATCGCCCACTATCTCAACACGGGGCAACACCTACCTGCGCCTGCCATCAGCGAAATCAGTACGGTACTCAATGCGCATTTGTGTGATCACTACGCGTTTTACGGCGAATACGCTGGGGTACGTATTGCTCGCAAACATATTGCTTGGTACACCCGGGGCCTTACGGGTGCCCACGCATTTCGCCAACATATGAATACCTTAGATCAATGCCAAACGCAATTAGAAGCTGTGCAAGCATTTTTTTGCGCACAGGCACAGATTAGCCCAACACTGTGCTACGACACAGAGATCACCACCCCATCTCTTTAGCGCGTAGTGACGTGTAAACATCGCACGCCGAACATCGGGGATGCAGCATAAACCACGGCAAGCACCCTCGCTCCACAGACCCACTCATACAGCAATCATTGCAAGGCGCCTATACTTTGCATAGAGGCTTTCGCAAAGGTTCAGCACAGCCTACCTGTAGATCAATCGCTACCATTACACGCGGCTTTGACATACGAGCTTGCTTTTCTTTAATCACAACACTGACTACGATTACATACTGCCAGCGCGCACTCTCATCCTGCATTCCATTGTTCTATGGAACTTATCCATTTCGCACAACAACCTAAGCCTACCTAAAAAATCATCGAGGCATCTTATGAAACATAATTTAGCCGCATTGAAAACACTCATTCCCCTCACACTATGCATCGTCACCTTAGTAGGAAAGGTTGTACAAGCCCATCCCTTTCCAGAGAACACAGCACGTGCGCAAAAACACATCGCCCCCACGAGGGTCAAAAGAGAATTTGATGGTCCACCATGGCCTCCCCTTTATGATGGTCAAACACAAGAGCAAACCGTGGCGCCCGCACCAGAAAACTGCACTTTTTTGGGCATCACATTAGATACATGTTGGTGGAAAAAATTAATCGGCTGCTAAAAAATAGTGCCGCCTCGACCCCTCTAATCGGGCACCCCACCTTAAGACTCGGGATAGATGCAAAGTACTAAAAGCAAAAAATGCGTAAACAGAATCACATCATCGCTTGTCATCGATATGCTTAATGGAACTTAGTAGCAACACACCTCAACTTAAACATATATCCACTTTTCAAGGAGCTTGTATATGAAAAGCATGACCCAACAACTCAAAAAAAATCTTGCCCCATTGATATGCTGTTGGCTGCCTTTAATAGGGGACGCCGCGCCCACAAGTGCAGCGCGCCCAGATAATATCTATGCACAAGAAAGTGGAACCCGAGTCAGAAGCAATATCGAAACGCATCCGTCACCGAACGAATCTACCCAACCCCCTATCATCGACGCCGAACGAAGGCGTACTTTATTTGGCGTGCATCTTAATTGGTGTTGGTGGAGCCATTCGCAAAAACCAAGCTCAACACCCCAGCCCACTCCGGTGACCCATGGCAGCCATCAGTAAGGCATTTAAAACGATATTCAATCGGTAAAGCAGCAAGCGCAAAAAAAGCGGGAATTCACCTCATCCAAAGGACATCTTTATCCCATATTTTTGATGACGCGCACATGATAGAACGATCAGAAATACGCTTAAACCACGGGCGCAAGGTGAGCACTTAAAAAGTCCTTGAGCGTGAGTCGCACATCAGCACTTTTGGCAAATGCAGAACCCACCAGCACCGCATCCGCACCTGCAACCCAGGCGCGAGCCACATCATTGGGCAATGTCAGACCACTTTCCGATAGAAGCAGCACATTGGATGGCACCATCGATGCGAGTTTTTCGGTTAGGCTAACTGTGCCACCATCCATTTCGAGATGCTGAATACTGCGGTTATTGATTCCGATAATCACGGCTTGCATCGCAAGCGCCCGACTTAATTCTTCTGGGGTATGCACGGCAAGGACAACTTCCAACCCTAACTGCTCGGCACGATACTTCAGCGATGCAACGACATTCATATCTTCGATCATGGACAACGTGAGTTGTACAGCGGT
>JADYYQ010000166.1 GCA_020853585.1 Ottowia sp. | reverse complement strand
TTCCAATACAAGTTTGACCGCCTCGCCGCGATACTCTTTTGTGTAGCTTTCTTGCTTGCTCATCCTTGCTCCAATTTTAGGTAATATACCAAGTTGGAGTGTCCGAATTTGTCAGGCTACCTCATACCTCTGTCTTGTCTTGTTTTTCTTGTAGCGTCCGAATTAATCCGGACAAATCACTTTGGGTTTTTTCCCGGTCCGTATGCTTTTTTGCAAGTTGACTTATTACCTGCTGCTTTTCTCTAATCTGATTGACCAGTGCTTTTTGCTCTTCCCATAACAGCTGTAAACCATTCAATTTTTTAAGCGCTGTTTTTTTCTCGGTGTTTAAATCTTCGAGCGGTTTAACTGCGGTTAGGTTGCCTCGTTTTACTTCTTTTTGTCGTACTTCGATTTTTTGTTGTAGCTTATCAATTTGTTCTCTGAGTTGATTAGCTGAGAGACTGACCAGGCCATTTTGCTGTGCGGCCACGTTAATTGCTGCGTCTTCTAAAAGTTTTGCTGAGGTATCAGGCAACACGCCTTTCATATATGTTTTTGCATATTCCACGGCAATGGTTGCGGTCTCGAGCGGTATGTCGACCTGATGCATTTTCTCTAGTTTTCCGATTAAATTTTGCATCATAGAAACAGCCGCGTCTTTGCTTGGTTCATTGATCATCACGGGTCGAAAACGCCGTGCTAACGCCGCATCTTTTTCAATGTGTTTTTTGTATTCAGCTGAAGTGGTTGCACCAATGAGCGTAATGGCACCGCTCGATAGCGCGGGTTTTAAGAGATTGGCTAAATCTAGGCTACTCTCATTTTTACCCCCTGCTGCCCCTGCACCCACAATTAAATGAAGTTCGTCAACAAATAAAATAATGGGTTTCCCCTGCAGTTTGCTAGCCGCTAATTCGGTAATTAAGCCGTCAATGCTTTTTTCGACTATCCCTCGATATTCCGCTCCCTCTTGGCCAAGCAATTTGCCCAGTTTAAGTTCGCGTATCTCTACATTTTTTAGCGCTTCTGGCACTTCTTTATCGGGGGTAGTGCGTGCTTTGAATAATTTATAAGCCAAGCCTTCGGCTGTGGTTGTTTTACCTGCCCCCGCCCCGCCTAACAATACGGGTGAATTGTATTTTTTGGCACTTAAAATGGCGAGTATTTGGCGGAGTTCGCTCTCGCGTCCCCATGCCGGATCCAGTTCCCCTGCTTTTGCCCGATCGGTTAGATTGACGGAGAACTTGTCGAGTGTAGGGGTGGGAATTGAATGCTCATTTTCTAAATTTTCCATATTGGAAAACTCAAGATAGTAGGCAACGTTATCCGCATTAAATTGCTGCATTGTTAGATTTGGGGTCCAATGATGGGCAAATTTATTAGCGGCTACGCCTAGTTTGTAGCGGATATCTTCTGAGCCGAGAATGTCTGAAAAATGAGAAAGTTCATGGGCGATGATCCATGTTTGCGAGACGACTTCAGTATGCTGTTTATAAGCCTCGGGACTTAATTTGAGGGGCAAGGTAAAGAAATTATCGCGTAGATAGATTGTGTGTTGATGATCATGGGGCATTACGTAAGCTTGTACGCCGGGCTCTCTTTCTTCTTTTTCTCGGGACATAAGCGTAAAGTTGCCCCCCTCATTGACGACCTTCAGCATTTTATTTAGCCCGTACAGCATGTCGTTTTTGGATTTTTCTTCTGTGTTTCCAAAAGCATTTTTGAAATCAATTTTGGCTTGTTCATCCCAACGTTGCAGTGCATCGATACGATAGGTCAATGATTTCTTTAATTCATTTAAAACTTTGTCCATTCCGCGTGGGTAAATTTCAGTACTTGACGGTATGGTGGGCGGTACGCTGTAAGGGTTAGGAAAAGGTATCCCATCGCTACTAAACGGTTCGCTTGTATGAGAAGCGGGAAGGGGCGAAGCGGGCGTAGGCGTCGAGGGGAGCGCTGTCCCAAAATCAGGAAGTACGCCATTAACAGGATACTTCCATACTAATCGCGTGCCATAAAAATCATTTGATGTAAAACTCGTGTATTTGAATAATGCTTCTAGTGTGATGCCAAAATGAGCGAGTGCTTCCTTATCTAAACGTTTGATGGCTTCAGACTCATCATAATGAGGATAACGATTTAAAAGTATTCGATCATATTCAAATCCAAGGGGGGACCTGAAATAGCTGGGCTGCTCTGGCCCCGAACCGGGCGTTTTAAGATATTTGGGTTGGTTGGAACGAGCGCTGGGGGTTGCGAGAGAGGTGTGTTGATCGAAATGGACGCTTGGGGTTTTGATGCAGTTGAATTGATTGACATGAGGACTGTAACTACTTGGTTGATCTACATGCTTGTTTTGGGATTTAAGGGGACAGGTCTCTTGCTTTGTAAAACGATGAGTGTGGACTGTTGTGTGTGGAGTGAAAACCTGGCGTATTTTCCCGATCATGCTACGCAAACTAAATTTGCGTACTACCCTGCCTAGACGATTTGGTCTGTGAAAAAAAGCGCATATACGCGATATAAAATTTCCCCCTGAGGGCGTGTTGGTGGTGGCAGTAATGTGATGTGATCTGTTCGTCGTTGCTGCCTTCGGTGTTTTTTGTGCTAACTCACTGTGAGTGGCCAAACTATATTTATGTAAGTTTGCGCTCAATGCGATTAGATTATCTTTCATGTTTACCCTCTAAAAGCGAAAAGCTTTATCCATGTGCTTGATGTGTTAATAAACAGGCAAAAAATTTTCAATAAAGTTTTGCCTACAAGAAACAAAATTGGAGATTACGCCTGGTATTTAGTCAGTCTTCGCAAATTTATTTAATTTTTCGCAAAATTTCATGTATATTTTCTTCAAAATAAGGAAGAAAATATAAAATTTTTCGACTGAGATGCAAAGCACACATCACCGTATTTAGGTAATGGACTAATTATCGATTTCGAATATCGATGCGTCGTATAGACATAAAAAAATAGCGCTCAGGCTATAAACGCACAGCCTCTCTATTGGGTCCGAAGTACATCGCACTTCACCACTGAATTTTGATTGTGAGGATAACGCGTTTCTTGCATAAACATGATTGAGTAATCCGCCATCTGAACGGCATGCTGCAGGCGTAGGCAATGCGCGGACAGATATTACAAACACCGGTTTTTATTTTTTCTAATTACCTTCGCACATAATGTATTTGTCAAAGACAAGTGACGAATAGATAAAGCTAGCTTGTCAATCAAAGTGTGTAACTCCCGAGCATTGGGTTATGGATAGACGAAATAGAGGCGGGATGTTTCTTCTGAAGCGTAGCGGGCTTTAATGCTCGCTAAACAGAGCGTGTAGATGCCGATAAGCAAAACACGGAGGAAAGCACGAAATATTTTTTTTGGCAGTGCCGGGGCATTTAACGCGATGCAAGATAATCGACACGCGCGCGGTTGACCCTATGTATGTCTATTTATTTGCATGCATCATGTACGACAAACAAAATGATGGATATCCTGCTTTGTATTGGCATGGCACCCACCTCTTAAAATCAGCCCGATGAGTGTTGCGCTGATTTTAAAAAGGCAGGTGTTATTTTTTATCTATACTGAGCGTATTAAAAATAATCAGGTAACCGTGTAATTAAGTTGCTGATTTTTTCTATTACTCGAGATAGTTACCGTGTGTATTTGTTTTTTCTGTGCCATATTATTTAATATGACGTCTGCTACATCAGGTAACACGGCGTCTTCAACAATCTGCTGAATACTTTCGCCATCTTGCATCGATTGAGTAATAAGTAAGTCAATGACGCCCATTTCGTATTTAAATTCTGCGTTTAAATTTGCTTTAACACGGTCGCCTAGATTTTTTAATTCTAGTACCGCGTTTTTTCTCAGCAGATCAAATTTATTTTGAGAAAAATGATTATCCATTTTGTTCCCCTAATGATAGGAAATATAAAATTTAGGTAGTGCTGTATCAACGTTTTTTGAACGCTGATACAGCATGCACTGATTATTTTTTGATTTCAGTGACTTCAACCGTAAAGTCATCACTGCCTTCAGGGTACCGTACCATAAAGGTATAGTTTTTGAGGGATTTACCTTTTT
>JADYYQ010000165.1 GCA_020853585.1 Ottowia sp. | reverse complement strand
TTCCAATACAAGTTTGACCGCCTCGCCGCGATACTCTTTTGTGTAGCTTTCTTGCTTGCTCATCCTTGCTCCAATTTTAGGTAATATACCAAGTTGGAGTGTCCGAATTTGTCAGGCTACCTCATAGAGTGCAGCTAAGTATCCCCATTGAGAAGCAAAGCGTGCATATAAAGCGGTATAAGAAAAAAGGAATCCTAGGCCTACCCATGCTTGGTAGTCTCTATTGGTTAATAAAGGTATTTTCAAAAAATAGTTATCGAGGCAAAAGACGACTACGCCAAAGATAATTGCGATATAAATACTTCTAACAACAATTATCGTACCTCCATTGGGATACCGTTTCAAAAAAAATTCACCATCGATAAGCCTTATAAAAAATTTTAGAAATTTAATCATGATCGCCCCAAGAAAGTATTTTTATTAAAAATTAATATGGCTTCCCGCCTTCAATTTCTATTCTTTACTGGTATTTCCTTTAAAATACCATCCTAGCAAAAAATCATTTTTGCAATTTTATGTGGGAAAAAGATGAGGGGAAATATCTCCATCTTTAGTTATTCAACCTACCCCCCTACCCATTAACCACTCCAACTACCAAAAAATAAAAAAACTAAACATCAATTTACATGCAAGCGGAAAACCGATCTCCCATGGCCTATTTCCAACGTTGACATTCCAATGTGACGTCTTGCACGCCATCGCTGAGCATTAAAGAAGCTTCTTGGATCGTCGCTTGCAATTGCATATTTCTTTGAGCCAATGTGGCTATTTTTTGAGACGCTAGGGTGGGTACGCGCCAGACTTCTAAGTTAGACAAACGTGCAAGTTTGCTTTCTATGCCACGCCACCACACCTCTGCGGCATGGTGAAAGCAGTACACCACCACTTGTTCCGCTTTGCCGCAAGCTTTGGCTAGTGGTTTTTCTTCTGGTAATTGCTCTTCATGGCACGATTAAATCTATACGTGATGGTAAATATGGTTTGAGTAAGGTGCTAAATTTAGAAAAATACAAATGTTTAGTAGATTCGGCTGATGCAAATAATGGTATTGGCTATGAAGCAAGCGTCTGGACAAAAGATACTGATTGTTTTTCTAATCTTAAAGAGGGCATGGAAATAGTTGTTTTGGGTCTATGGAATGCTAGCATTGGTAAACCATTGCCAGCAAAGAAAGAGGGGAAATTTCAGACTTTCACCAATCATAAACTTAATCTTAACATTGGGCTGAAAGCACAGATCGTTCTTGTACCAAAAGAGCAACCCTAGCTGGGATAGCTTCCTAGTTGTCTCTGATTGCAACCATGACAATCTCAACTGATTGCCCACCGTGTCGGGACCACAGAACGCTTAAAATAGGTGAGAATTGAGGACCATAGTCCTATGCCCCACCTAAAATGCCGACTCCTCACAAGTGGCAATTTGCCTCTCGTTTTCGCCGCAACGCATTTGGCTGGCGATCCGATATGCCTATACAGCGTATCAAAGAGGCACTTGCTGAAATTAAACAAATCGCCCGCAAAGACGCCATCACAGCCGCAAACGGTGCGGTAATCTTGCTAGAAAAATTATCTCCCGCGCTGCAACAGGTTGATAGTTCTTCTGGTGCCTTGGGCACAGCGGTTAACAATGCTATCGACACCTTGGTACCCATCATCGTCAAAGCCGATGTTGATCAACGTGCTCGGCAACGCTGGCTGGAACGTCTGTGGCAAGCCCTTGAAGATGATGCTATGCCCTACATCGAAATTCTCGGTGAATACTGTGGTGAGCTGTGCGTTACTCAGGAACTGGCTAACGTATGGGTTGATGAATTTCTTCCCGTAGTCGAGCAGGTTTGGCACAACCAAGCTTCAGGACATAGTTTCTTCAAGGGAACAAGCGCGTGTCTCGCTTCATTGTACGCAGCAGGCCGTCACGAGCAGTTATTGGATTTGTTAGCGCGTGCGCCTTACAAATGGTGGCATGATCGACGTTGGGGTGTTCGAGCTTTGGTTGCTATGGGTAAGAAGAATGAAGCGCTTCGCTACGCAGAAGAATCCAAAGGGTCGAACACGCCATCAGAGTTGGTAGCACAGGTCTGCGAAGAAATTTTGTTGTCCTCAGGTTTGCACGAGGAGGCTTACCGGCGCTATGCCTTGCAGGCCAATCAGGGCATGAGCAATCTGACGACATTTCGAGCGATCACAAAAAAATATCCGCACAAATCACAGACGGAAATTCTGAATGACTTGGTGGCTAGTACGCCTGGCGCCGAGGGCAAATGGTTTGCTGCTGCTAAAGACGCGGGTCTGTTTGACTTCGCTATCCAGTTGGTAACGAGCAGCCCCACCGATCCGCGCACGCTGACCCGAGCGGCGAGAGATTATGGTGTGGATCGTCCTGACTTTGCCACAGCAGCTGGTTTGGCTGCTCTCCGTTGGATGTCCCTGGGGCACGGATACGAGTTAACCGCTTTGGATGTACTTGATGCCCACACAGCAACGTTGCAAGCCGCTACAAATTCAGCCATAGGAGAGCGGACCGTGCGCGAACAAATACGGGAGTTGGCTGATGGTTGCGGACCTCAAGGGCATTTTTTGAGGACGGTCCTGGTGAATCGCTTGTAAAGGTCACATCTTCTGTCACAGGGGTACTGAAAAGCTAAGGCTTGATCAACAGAGTAACCAGGCTCTAGCGACACGATGGGTGGGGCGGATGAACCCAACAAGGTATGGCTACACGAGAATTCCCGACGAACTTGTTTGATTCACCGGTAGAGTGCATCCACCCCGGGGTGAATACTAAAACGAAAAATGCTAATTAATATCTATTTTGACAATACAGCAAAAAAACTGATTTTTGTTCCACCTTCTGGCTGATTTAAAATACGCAGTACTGTCCCTAACGTACGCGCCCGCTCACGCATATCTATTAACCCAATCCCCTGGTTGTTCTTTGCTTTTATCCCGATACCGTTATCGGTAATGGATACATCTAGAGTTTCTTTATCATATTGAACCGCAATGGTGACCTGACTTGCATTGGCATGTTTAATAATATTTAATAACGCCTCTTGAATGATGCGATAAGTATTAATCGCAGTTTTGCTTGGGACATCTGGGCGCTTTGGTAAATTATGCGCAAAATGTATGCTAGGTTTTTCCAGTACATTTTGGTAGTGGCTAACTAATGATTCTATTGCTGCTGTTAACCCAATCGAATCAATAAGTTCTATCCGCGTACTCTTAATAATCTCACGCGACTCTTGGTAAACATTACTTATGAAATCAGTTAATTTATCTACAATTGACCGTGCGGCTTTTGCCTGGTGCATGTCATGTATATTTTTATTTATAAGTGGAATAAGTTTTTGAAGTTCCAGCTTAGACAATATTAACGTTGGATTGATGTCATCGTGTAACTGACGTGCAATTAACCTACGTTCCTCATCCATTCTTGTATTTAACTCCGCTAGTACACGTCTAGTTTCTTCATGTGCTTCCTCAAGATTCTTTTGATCTGAAAGACTGCTATGGAGCCGCCTGATTGCGAGATACAGGCTCTTAATATCCGACTCCATATATTCATTTTCCAATCTGACCCAATCTGGTGACTCCTGCATCAATTCCTCGATAATCTCCTTGATGTGGTGAATAATGTTGGAGAAGACACCAAGAGAACAAATTGCGCCCATGACGGCCGGAACAAGTGCTTCGATAAAAAAATTTTTTAATGTAAATGAATCGCTATTCGTAATCGTATTGACAGCCACATAAAATAGAAGACCTGTACATATCGTGAGAGCAAAAATTCTGAGCAACGCTTTTTTTAGAATAGGACTCTCTTCAATTTTCTGTTTAAATCTCTCAGAGAAAGCCCCTCTCATAACGCTTTTAAAATCCAAGCTGTGCTAATGCCAATATAATTGGCAATGGTATAGCCTAACAAACCAAGTGCTATCGTTTCAAAACCATAGTCCCATTTCCTTGCAATAACAACCGTCAAGGCTGTGGCTGGCCCACCAATTAATGCTTGTGATGCAGTAATCGCAATATCTTTTTTGATTTTAAATATTTTGGCGAATCCGAAAATAATAATGGCATGAAAAAAAAGCACGGTCACGGGGAAAAATACCAACATAGTTGCGCTTTTAAACAATACGACTACATTTGAAATTGCACCGCAGGCAAAGAAAAAATAGGAGAGTACGACTGAGCCAAGAACATAAGCGCCAGAAAGCCTATGTCTTAATGGCGTGAAGGTGACAAGTGTCGCAAGCAGGCTTACCAGCATAATTTTTGATCCAAAGATATTGGGCAGCATTAATGCAAGGTAATCTGCAAAAAACACTATGCAAAAAGTAGCTGAAATAGCAATAGCTAATGAGGAAACATCTGTACTACCGCTTAATAACTTATCAGCTTCATCATTATTTTTTGTTACGGAGGTATTTCCAATAAATTTCCTTCCTTGAAAAATATTGAACACTATCCATAGTGTAGTGATGACACTATCTCCGGCAAAGATGGGGACAAACACATGTGCAGGGAGGCCTAACGCAGTGCCAACAGCCACTGCATTTTCATATCCCCCAATAAAACTCGCGATTAATTGACCGCTAGCTTGCCAATAATGTTCGGGTATGATTTTTGCAAATAAAAGGCCAGCAACTATCCCTCCAATAATTGTGCCGATTGCGCCAACAGCAAAGCAAATTAAGAACTCTTTTTTTATTCGCAACAAATTCTTTGGATTGAAGGCCATAAGCATTAATGCAATACCTAATGGCACACTCCAACGAAAAAAATCATTATACGTATCAGATGATGAGGGGATAATCGCAGAATTACCGAGGATAGATGCAAGAATAATGATGAGTACTACACTGGAAATATGTAGCGTCCATAACGTATTTTCTTCGAGCCAATAGCTGCCAGCGATGACCAATGAGGCAATCAATAAAATTTCAAATGTCATGTGTTGTTTTTCTTAGAATTCTGAGGCCATTCCAAATCGCCAAACAGAGGACCAAAGATAGCTTTTTGCCCAGTAGCATTTTCCCAAAAGCTATCCCCAAAATCATAGTGCCACCACTCATACTTATACGTAGTAAAGCCTACTGACTCCATTGCATTTCTCAGAGTATTTCTATTAACGCGAATGCTTTCCTCATTGGGAGATAAAATGCACGCGCTTTCAAAATAATCTCTGTGTGCTTTCTCTGTACAATCATCAAACTTTGTTCCCATGTCGACTTCGTGATCATTGCCACATTCGAATAGGGTTAGGTCAACTGCACCACCACTAAGATGGGGAGGGCAGTAATCTTCACCTACCTCAGATGGGGGGGACATATATTTTTTTGCTTCTACGTAATTTTAGTCATTAG
>JADYYQ010000164.1 GCA_020853585.1 Ottowia sp. | reverse complement strand
TGTTTTTTGTCTGCACTGTCAACCTCTTTTTTCCTCGTCTGAACTTGCTCCTGTTAATGCGCATGTGCTACCTATTCCTGAGCTAAATTTGATTGTTCCTGCGTCAGCTTCGGCTAGTGAGCTGCAAGTGGGTACAGTGAATGTGACCCAGTTAGAGAATGGTCCTACCGTGATTGATATTAATCGGCCGAATCAGGCCGGTGTTTCTCATAATCACTACACCGAATTTAATGTCGGTTCGCAAGGTGTGGCATTTAATAATCATAATGGTGCGACACCGATTGCATTGAGCTCGCCAAATGAGACAACGCATTGGATCGAACGTAATCCTAATTTTGATGTGCAATTAGGCAGTCAAGGAGGCAGTGCGCAAATTATTTTGAATGAAGTGGTGGGTGTGCATGATAGTCAGCTCAATGGCATGCTTGAGGTGGTAGGTAATCGAGCCGATGTAGTGATTGCGAATCCGAATGGTATTAGTTGTCAAGGCTGTGGATTTATCAATGTTTCCAGAGTGATGTTGGTTACAGGCACACCGAGCTTAGATAGCACAACGGGTGCGTTACATGCGTTGCTGGTCAAGCAAGGAAAAATTAGTATTGGCACAGAGGGTTTACTTAGTTACGGTAAGCCGAAAATTGATTTGGTCAGTGTCAATATATTAATTCATGGCCCGATTGCGGATACAACACCGGTGCAAGCAGTGGGTGACGATAGGGCGACGGACAATAAATTTGTCAGCGATATTCGCGTTGTTGCGGGTGCCCATGATGTTGATTACGCCACGCTGACTACGCGCGCGCATACCCATCCGGTAGCACACAAGAGAACTGCGATTGATGTTGGCTTATTGGGTGGTATGTATGCGCAACGTATTATGCTGGTCAGTACCTCCGCGGGGGTGGGTGTCAAAAGCACGGGGGTTATTCACGCAACACACGATCTTACTGTCGATGTGAATGGGGATATTAAGACCTCAGGGGTGTTACGTGCAGGCAAAAATATAGCTATCGATCATGCCTCATCATTTATTAACTTAGGTCGTGTCGAAGCAGAGGATAGTGATGTTACGCTTACTCAGGTAAGCACTTTAGTGAATGGGGGGCTTCTGAGTCCCGGGACAATAAGCGCATCTAAAAATATTTACTTAGATGTGCAGACCATTGAGAACAACACACATAGTCTAATCAAAGCAGAGACAGGCAATATCACGGCGCCACGTCTTTTAGATTCTGCTCTATCTCAGCATGTTGCGTTTAACAACTTCGGTACGCTTTTCGCCGAAAACAATCTTCAGTTAATTGCGGATCCCAAAACGGGTGAACAAGCCACTTTTCTTAATCATGATAGTGGAAAACTTCATGCTAACTATTACCGTGCTGGGTGGGATTGCGCAGGTGATGATGGCGTTTGTTTAGCGCGAAAAAATGGCCAAGGGGCGATTGTTTTTGCTAACCAGGCAGCGATTGCCCCTACTGGGTGGACAGAATGGTCGATGAGCACGACTCATCAAGGTAGAAAATTAATTCATCTAGTCGCGCCTAATTCGCGTGGCTTATCACATAATTATTTTGATCAATTTAATATTCAAAATAATAGCCTCGTATTAAATAACTATAGTGGTGTAGAGAAAAAAATACTGGTACAAAAAAATCAACAAGGGGAATTTGACTACGTAAGAAAAAATCCATATTTCCTTGAAAACCAGTCAGCCTCGCTGATCTTAATTGAGGTTCAACAGGCTTTTAGCGAATTACGTGGAATAGTGGAGATTGCAGGCCAAGATGCGGATTTGATTATCGCTAATCCGCATGGGTTATCCGCCAATGGCTTAGGTTTTATTAATACAAAACGCGTCATGCTTACCACGGGTTTGCCTACATTTCAGGCAGAAAATGCTTTATTTTTAAATACAAGTAAAGGCGATATCTCCATTGGGTATGGTGGCGTATTTTTGAGTGGCTCTCACCAAAATAGCGCATCAGAACTAGATCTTGTTGCGAGAAAAATTACCGTGGATGGCAGTATCCGCAGTACAAATGAGTCAGCAATAAAAGAAGTTCGACTTACATCAGGTGAAACAAGTCTTAATTATCTTGATCATTCACTAGTGCTCAATAATAAGCTTGCTGCCATTGACTCAGGCATTGTGATTAATCCATTAGGTGAAATATCGGCGCAAAAAATAACGCTGTTGAGTACCGATTTAGCGGGTATTCACAGCGCAGGGAATCTATATACGATCAGCAATATGTCCATGACTTCACATGGCCCGTTGATATTAAGCGGTATGACTTATGCGCAAGGTGATATGGATCTGTCGAGTACGCATCAACATATCTTAGGCATGCTCGCGGCAACAGGAAAGCTCAGCTTAACCGCGCATACCGGCGATATTAAACACACAGGTTGGATGAGTGCTGATTCAAATATTATATTTAATGCGCAGAAAGGGAGCGTACTGAATGAATATGGCAGTGTGCAAGCGAAAGCAGGTTTAGATATTTATGCGCAGCATTTTAAAAATATAGGGGGACGCTTAAGAAATATAGGCAATCTATGCCACTTAAGAGGGGCATGTGATATCAATATTACCGTGACAGCTGAACTCAAAAATGGCGATGATGCGCTTATAGATAGTAAACGCATGGGGCAAAGTACTATTTTTACAAAACAGGGTGCAGTCAATTTGATGGCTGATCAACTGCTTAATTCGGGTGTTATTTATGCAGGTTCAGAAACGAAGCAATCCACCTTAAAAGTGCAAGGATCATTATTTAATAACAGTGGCTTGATTAATATTAGCAACTCACTTTCTTTAGATTTACAGGGTAAGGTAAGTCAACGCAATGATGGCAAGTTTGAGATTGGCAAAAATCTACATATCAATCTGGCACATCCATTTTTAAATTTTGGCTATATCTATTCACGCCAAGGTGTTGTGTCAATGGTAGGGAGTAGCGTCTTTGTAAATGAAGGTGGGGTGGTGAGCGCCAATGGATTGGCGAATAGCCATGTAAGCATTAAGCTAAATCGTTTTGAAAATAAAAAAGACGCGGCCATTATTAGTCAGCATGGCGATATTTATATCGAATCGTTTAGTGATTTTTTTGATGCGGGTGAATTAAAAACAAGAGCGATTGACAATGCGGGCACGATTTTTTCTGGGCGGCATACTGTACTGAAGCTTGATTCGAATAGAGCGGGCAGGCAAGTTTCTTTGTTTAATGAGCAGGGCGCTTTGATTCAAGCTAAAGGTAATTTAATCATTGGTCGCGATTGTTTAGCTGATGCGGGTAGTCAATGCATTCAATCTATTTGGCATCATTCTTCTGGCAATATCATTGTGGAGAATTACGGCAATATTGTGAGTGATAAAAATATATGGGTGAACGCAAATGTGTTTATTAACAATATCGCTCATCCAGAGATCGTAGAAGAAAGTCGTGTCGTTAGACGTATTGGCCAAGGGCACTCGGGTCGCTATGGTGCGTGTACAGACTTTAGTATTTCCTGCCGATCAGGAGATGGCAGAGAAAGAATAGGCTACTACCACCATAAAATTTTCAGTAGTTATTTTTGGAATGATTGGTATGAGTTAGAAACAAGAAAAGAAAAATTCAAAAATAATATTGCAGCTCATATTCCTCTTTTTCTTGCAAAAGAAGACTTAACGATTCGTACCCAAGATGGGGAAAATCTTGGTGGTACTTTGGCTGCCGGTAAAAAATTTACGCTCACGGCATTAAATAGCGCCAATACATTTGCCCGATTTACTAATCTCGGTTTAGTGACTTATCAATATGAAAGAGAAGTACTTTCTGGTCGCGATGGTTATGAAGATAGGATAAATACCAGTAAAACGGGTGGGAACAGCGTAAATAACGCTAGAGATCGATTTAGATTTGGTTATGCCAGAGAGATACACAGGAAGTCGATAGAAAATCATTTTGTCAAAGCACTGATACGCCTGCTTGCGTAAAGAAAATAGCGCGAGCGAATCCGATTGGGGGCGTGATTCAGTCAGGTGAAGCGGCGGATATTACGATCAATCAATTTACACATCAAGGTAATACGATTGCACTGGGTGAGCGTACCACTGCGGTGATATCATTTAATACGGCCACATCTTTTTTTAAGGATTACATCTTGCCGGTGGGCAAGCATGGTTTGTTTATATTTAATCCTGCTGTGCTTGATAAAAAACAGATGACAGAAAGGGCGGGCAATGTTTCGCCTCCATTACATTTAATACAAGCTAATCCTCTGTTTTCACACACATCCGCACCGTGGAGTAGCGTTTATTTAAGCAATATGCTTTTTGCAAATCAAACATCTAAAAAATTAGATTGGCAAAAACGGCTGCGTTTAGGTGATGGACATTATGAAGAAAAGCTTATCGCTGATCAGATTTTAGCGAAGACCGGTCGTGCTTGGTTAAGTAATGGAGATACGCATTTTGTTGATCGTGCGACGCAATTTAAACAACTGATGGATAACGCGGTTTCGCATGCGCATTTTGCCTTCGGTGGCGATACTGATTTTTACTTGGGTCATATGCTAACGCGTGCACAGGAAAAGCAGTTAAGCAAAGACATTGTGTGGTTAGCACGCCATGATATGGGCGCTCACCCCGATATATTAGTGCCAGAAGTCTATCTATCGCCCTTAACGCAGTCGCGTTTATTAGGGGCAACGCTTGTCGCGCATAAAATTGATTTAAATGTGACGACACTAGATAATCAGGGTGGTGCGATTGAGGCAACGCAGGCGCTCTATATCAATGCCAGCGGCGCAGTAATAAACCGTTCGGGAAAAATGCAAGGGGAAACAGTCAATATCACTGCTGCTTCATTATTTAATGAAACGGTAGTGCATCGCTATGGTGAGTTAAATAACATCACTGACCTTGCTGGAAAAACTGCCATGATTACTGCAAAAGCGGGCGATATCTCGGTACAGACCAAGGGCGATATTACGCAAATAGGGGGTCATATGCATGCCGCCAAAAAAATCGATTTGCAAGTGGGTAGCAAGGTACAGGTAACTGCACTCGCTTTGCAGATGCCTTCTGAGTCGACTTCGCATTACGAAACAGGGTTGGCGCAATCAAAAAGTGTAGTAGTCACAACAAAGCAAGAGAAAAAACTGGCTAGCGAGTTGAGTGGCGAAGGGGTTGTCATTCGTAGCCAAGGAAATATGGTGTTTGTCGGTGCTGATATAAAAGGAACTGGAAAGTTAGAAAGCGAACATGGGAATGTTACGTTTCAGGCCTTAAGTTTATTAAGTGCACAACGTACCGAAACAAAAATATCAACATTGTTGATGCCAAAATATGAGCCGAATTCAACGACGGCTTTATGGAAATTTGGTGTTGAAAACCAATCAATCGTACAGACTGAAGTTAAAAAAATATTTTCTCCTACTTCGGTGGCACACGATGGTTTTGAAGTGCTGGCCAAAAATGGCGATATTGATTTGGGCGGGGGCGACTATATAGCGAGTAGTGAATCGAGTAAGCCTGTTTTTAAAATGAGTGCAAAAAAAATAAAACCGCAGAAGCACGTTGATACCGTTACTGTGGACACAAAATTAATAACTACGTTTACGGGTTTACAGGCTGAGGTTCATAGTTCTTTTGCGGTTATTGCCGACGATAAAAAACGTAACTCAGAAAATACTGAAAAATTAGATCAGCATATGAATGCGTTAGCTGCGATGGACTTAGCGTCAGGATCAAAAGCGATACGTGGGGATTCCGCGCAATACAGAGAAACGGCCATTAAGCTCGCGCAGGCTGCGGGCGCTTTTAGTAGTTTTGCTTTTGACGATTTGCTTGGGACATCACTTAAAATTTCGGCCGAAACAAGTACTGATGAAGTCACCCATCAGACAAAAAAGGAGCGACGCAATCATATTCGTGCCCATCACATTATTATTCAACAGACTGAAGGCGATCTTCATTTGGCGGGGATAGATGTTGCGGCTACGCCATCGGGTGAGATTAGTTTTGAGGCACCCGGCGCTATTCACTTAAGCTTTGCAAAGTCCGATGAGACACAGACGACAACCAATATACAGAATGATTTGAGCATCGGCTTAGCGGCGTCGATTGATCGACGTGGCGCTGGCGCATCGGTGGATGTAGATTACCATTTTGTATTAGGTAAAGGCCAAGCAACTTGGCACAGGCCGATGGTTTCTGTGATTGCAGGTGATCTTGTCAAGATAAAGTCAGGTGGCGATACGCAATTAGAGGGTGTCAAAATAACAGCGGATGTATTTGATGCAGATATCGGTGGCGCATTTCGGATTACGAGTGAACAACATACGAAGACAGAGCAGCATACGCAGGCAGGAACCAGTGTTTCTTTAGGTGTGAATGTCAATACCGTGTCGGTCTATGGCGTGAATGGTCATTTGCAGCCAGAAGGCAGTGCGATGTGGGAAAGCGCTGCACTCACGGTCATACAAAGTGGTATTACCAGCAAAAAAATGACCGGCGCAGTTAAGGGTGATCTTGATTTAGTGGGTAGTCATTTGCTCGTGACTGATCCACAGAAAAAAGAAGCTTTTTCGGTGGGCGGCAAAGTTAGCGGTAAAAAAATTCACGACACAATAGATAAAAATGGATTTTCAGGCAGCTTTGGTGCGGGTATTACGCGTACTGGTATGCCAACGGTGAGTTTAGAAGCCAATCCAGCAGAAAAAATTGACTATAAAGCAGAGCAGCAGGCCACCCTCAATGTGGTGCTTACAACGACAGATGGTGGTCCAGCGCTTGTGGAGGGTGAGCTTAATCCTGATAGCACGCGTTTGGTGAATGTGACGCAGGCTGAGTATGTTGAGCGTGCTGACATAAAATTTATCGTGGGTGATATTGACGCTCACTCAAAACAACCGAAGAAAAAAAGCAAGCAGTTTCAAAGTGAAGCCTTAGTGTATGCATTTGCAAAGCTGAGCGCTGATGGCAAGCAGGTAAAAAAAATGGTTGAGGAGACAGACAGTAAAAAGCACACGGTCACGCACGACATTAATAAAATTAAGCAGACATTGAGTCAAGTCGAGGTACTCAAAAAACAAATTGATGATGCGACAGCGCAAAGGGATCAGGATCAATCACGTTTAGATGAATATGCTTCCTTGTTAAAAAATCATGATGAAAAAACTATGGAGGACCGATATGCCGCACGTTCGGCCGAGTATTTTAGGAAAACTAAAGAATATCGCGACTTGATATTGCTTCATCTAGCAGAGGCGGATGTGTCTTATGAGTCAGGTGCATGGCTAGAAAGTGCCAGACAGCGCGCTGAGCACGATAGTGTGATGAAAACGTATTACGATGAATATATTAAGTTTGAGTATTGGCACACTGCTGCCTCCACTGCATATGAAAATGATCGAGAAAACTATCGCACTGAGATTGATATGCTGCAAAAAAAGATCGTCACGGCAAACGACATCATCGCTAACGATAACAAGCAAGTGGGTGTGTATCGGAGCGATCTTAAAAAAGATTTGATCAATGCTTTGACGCATAAGCAGCGTGCGGTAGACAATGACGCCTTATCTCAACAAAAGGTAGAGGCATTAGAACGCGCTCTTAATGAGTCGATATCGGCTACGACAAATGATTATAAAGAGCAGGCGACGCAACAGGTCGAGCAGATAAAGGCGGATGCACAAGCCTCTGCTGCCCATATTAATCAGATGAAAAATTCATTGGATGGTTTGGATCAACAAAGCATCATTCGATTTTTATCGGAAGACACGCAGCCAAACGCGGTGCATTCGACGTCCCCGACTTTAGAATCTTGGTTTGCAGATGTATTCCCTCATCGTCCATCTGATGAAAAGACACGTCGCGTATCAACGTTAGTGCTTGTACCCCAGATGCTGAAAGACAATATGGATCAACTTGTCTCAGAAGTGTATGCACATAGCGAGGTCGATAAGCCATCGCAAAAATTACAAACCTTATTTGAACACGATGCGCCGACGGGATTAAAAAATATATCGGATGAAAGTCAAATATCGACCCCCTCATCCTCGTCGGATAACGATGCGGATCAAATAAATACGCCTCGGGCTAAGCATGTAATTTCTCCTGAGACCAAGATGTTCCTCTCATTAAATCTGCTGACTACAAAGTTAAAAAGAAAAAATTATGATCGCGCGATCAAAGCATATTTAGGGTCGTTGGTGCCAAAGCTTTACTCCAATAAACCTGGTGACCCGCAGATACTGGCGGCGAAAGTGGCATATGCGCAGCAAATGATCGATACAGTAAAACGGATGTTGGATGAAGGAAAAAGTAATGACGATATCAAATCTTTTTTAAAGATTGACTCGACGAGTACGATGCCTGTGCCCAATCAAGATATCTCTGATTTAGATACGTCGAGATTAGATGGCGGTGAGGATGGCTTCCAATAATCCCGTCAGACTGCGGAAAACGATGCGCAGGGAGGCAACAAGATAATGGCGTGCGCATGCTTTTAACGATGGCGCACTGGCTCGTTTTGAGCTATCGCAAAAAAGTGATATTGATCAGCTGCTCTTGCTGATCAAGAGTTTGATATTCGTGATGGGGTGTATCGATCGCTGAAATTTAAGTGATCAGGTAGTCATGGTCGATGCACTGTATGTGTCACAGGGGGCGCATTACTAAGAGGGATGCAGAGCGCCGCGCATATTTAAGTTTAAATCGCGCGTCGTTGTAAAGCGCTTGCCCTCTTGTGAAGATAAAAATATGATTGGATCAATGGAGTAATCGCAGGGCCTTGCTGTTTTCCAGTCGATAGGCCTATCGTTTACCCATCTTATTGCGTGGCTTGATAAAGAGATGCAATGTGTGAGGCGGTTAATTTTTTTGCAACAAGGTAGAGCGCATCTTCATAATCACCCCCAAACGCTAGTCGAGTGATATCGCGTAACTTATAGCAGTCTGCAGTATCGTCCCAGACTGCACCCGGTCGAATGCGAAGAAGAGAAACATGGCTGCGATGCATATCGACGATACGACCAATTTGGCAAATATCGGGATCAAGTCTTTCTTGATATATCGTGATCAAAGGGTATGCTTGATTGGCGCTCGTCAGTAACGCTGAGATATTGGATAAATCGATATGCGGTATTGCGGGTATTTTCTGCCGTCGTTTTTTAAGGGCTTGTTCAATAAAATCCGCATAAGGTTCAGGAGAGAGTTTGCGGATATCAGTAATACGAAAACAAGCAAAGCCATTTAGCCAGATATCGTCATTGACAATAGCCGCAAGAAAAAACTGAGGTCCTATCGCTTGTACATAAGCGGTAATGGTATCACTGTCAAAGGGGTTACCAAAACGGATAAGTCGTTTTTTTTGCATGGCATCGGTAAGATGTGCAAGTCGTGTCGTGCGCATAATGCGAGTCCAAAGATAAGATTGACTGCGAGGCGAGAGGGTAGAAATATTTTTTCGAATAACTACCCACGATTACCTTCAATCGATGCGAGCGGGAATGATCGGGGTCGTCACATGGACATCCGCACATTGAGCGCGGTGGCGTAAAGCATGATCCATTAATACAAGCGCTAGCATAGCCTCGGCAATCGGTGTTGCGCGTATCCCTACGCAGGGATCATGACGGCCTTGTGTTGTTACCATGACGGCTTGTCCGTCTTTATCAATCGAGCGGCGGGGAATACGAATACTCGAAGTAGGTTTAATCGCAATCGCAACCGTAATATCTTGACCTGTACTGATACCGCCGAGAATGCCGCCCGCGTGATTGCTAGCAAACCCCTCTGGGGTCAGCTCGTCGCCATGTACGCTGCCGGTTTGCGTGATGCTTGCAAAGCCTGCGCCGATTTCAACACCTTTGACCGCATTAATCCCCATCATGGCATGGGCAATATCTGCATCAAGTTTGTCGAACAAAGGACTACCTAAACCGACAGGTAGATTACTTGCGCAGACATGAATACGTGCCCCGCAGGAATCGCCTTCTTTGCGTAGACTATCCATCTTATTTTCGAGTGCACTCATCGAGGTAGTGTTGGGTGCAAAAAAAGGATTGCCCGATACATGCGCCCAATCATCAAATGGAATAGCGATATCAGCAAGCTGAGCAAGATAACCGCGAATTTGGGTATTAAATTTTTCTTTTAACCATTTTTTGGCAATGGCTCCCGCTGCGACCACGGGTGCGGTCAGTCGGGCAGACGAGCGTCCGCCGCCGTGTGGATCGCGTATGCCAAATTTATGCCAGTAAGTGTAGTCCGCATGACCAGGACGAAATGTGTCGCTTAAGTTATCGTAATCTTTTGCACGCTGATCGGTATTGCGGATAAGTAAACAAATTGGCGTACCGGTTGTAATGCCCTCGAATACACCCGATAAAATTTCCACTTGATCTTTTTCTTGGCGCTGTGTGACATGGCGCGATGTCCCGGGGCGACGGCGGTCAAGCTCAGGTTGAATATCTTCTACCGATAAATGCATGCCCGGAGGGCAGCCATCCACGACGGCACCAATGGCGGGGCCATGGGATTCACCAAATGTGGTTACTTTAAACAGTAAGCCAAGAGTGTTGCCAGACATCATTGCCTCGGTGGTAAATTTATTTTTGAAATAACGAATAGGCGCTAGTTTGCATCAATGATTGCGAGAGCCATGTGTGCTTAATAACAAAAATAGGTTGGTCTTGCGTACACAAGTAAAAAATGTGCATTAATGTATCGCTGATGAGTTTAGAGTGTACTGCTATTTTGTATGGCCCTTGTGTTTTGATACGGTTTTGTAAATCGATGTAGGTGCATAAGGAGTAAGAATTTACAGCTTTTTTGAAAAGCTAGCATTTTAGTTATAAAACGCAAATTTTTTGAGGCTTATTTTTAGCGCATTGATTGGATTGGTTCCGAGCTTGCCTAGAAGTGTATGGTTTCTATTAGATTGAGCACGGGATTAGATAACGCGATATCGTTTGGTGCCTTGTGCCATACTGCATTATTGTTGACTCAACCTTTAGCTCAATAGCGCTTAATTGCATCGTAGCTCATCGCCTTTTTGTGGGCTGCACAATTTGTTAATGGTCGCTGTTAATTTGGCTAAGCAATAAGTGCTGCAACCAGTACTATCAGCCGTTCATGCAGCTTATTTTTATCCCTAATTCTTTTAGGCAACTGCTGCGTAAGCCTTATTAGTAAAGAGATTCTGTTTTGAAGTGTAATGGCGATTTAAAGTACGCTCGAAAATCTGTAACAGTGATTTGACCACGTTGGCTTGCAGATAAATGGATAAATGTAATGCTTTAAAAACCCCATTACCGGTTGAAATATTTTTCTTTTCTAAGGAGTCACATATGGCAAATAATCAATATGATCTTTGTATAGACCTATGCAATAAATCTGCTCAAGCATGTGATGCGTGTGTTGTTGCATGTCTCGGAGAAGAAAATGCGGCTTATCTGCGCGATGCGATCTTGGCCGCGATTGACTGTGCTGCATTTTCTCGGCTAGCTGCTGGGTTTATGGCACGGGATAGCCAGATGCTGCAATTAATCTGTCAGGATTGCGCGGAAATCTGCATGGCATGTGCAGAGGAATGTGCTCGACATCCTGCAGAACATTGCCAAGCGTGTGCAGAAGCCTGTCGAAAATGCGCAGATGCATGCTTAAAAAGATAATGTTAGGAATGGGTGTTGTCAGGGTTTTGTTCGGCAGCGTCTGTAAAAGGTTATGTCGCGATAAGGAATTAGGTACAAAATTTCTTTTCGTGAAAACATTCGCTATACGACAAGGGAATAGAAGCATGCTGTAAATCGCCATTAGACTTTCAATGGGCGATTCTTTTACTATATCAATGCTTGCCGATTACTTGACTCAGCAACGCAAAAGCGCCGCCACAAGAGCCAACCAAAATATTTTTTTGTTTTAATTTACTTAAGATATTTTGGTCGGGGCGAGAGGATTCGAACCTCCGACCACCTGCACCCCATGCAGGTACGCTACCAGGCTGCGCTACGCCCCGAAGCGCGAAATTATATCAGCTCAATCGCCCAAGGACTAGGCGTTATCCGTATATTCTTAAAAATTAAGCGTACAAAGTGGTAAGCGCGCGCTGTTTTGATAGAGAATTTTTTCTTTTCTATCTTTTAGAGGCAGTGTGCGTGTGGATATGTTGGTTGTATCGATTGGTATATGGGATAAGCAGGGTGATCGCTTTGATCAGAAAATATTGATTGCGCGAAAAAATCTGAGCGTTGTCCTTGTGCGTTTGTCTTAATCCTTTGCGCTGCGCTTATAGCGTAAAAATTTATTCCGTGAGTGTCGGGGAATAGGTTGATTGTGTGTCAAACACTTGTCGTAAATAGGTTAGGTAAGCGGGGTCTTCGCACATAATTTTTTCGGGATTATCGGAGAGTTTGGCAACCGGTTGGCCGTTACAGCGCGTCATTTTCATTACGATTTGCAGCGGGGTGTAGCCTAGGTCATTGGTGAGATTAGTGCCGATACCAAAGGCTAATTTGCATCGTCCGGAAAAACGCTCAAATAATTGTTTGATACGAGGAAAGTCTAACCCATCTGAAAAAATAAGTGTTTTTGTGATGGGGTCAATGCGATTTTTTTGGTAATGCGCGAGCATTTGTTCTCCCCATATGATTGGGTCTCCGGAATCATGGCGGACCCCATCAAATAATTTGCAAAAATAAAGATCAAAATCCCGCAGAAACGCTTGAAAACCATAGGTGTCTGACAGTGCAATACCGAGATCGCCGCGATATTCCTTTGCCCATACTTCCAGCGCAAATATTTGAGAGTCGCGCAGTCGGGGACCTAATGCTTGGCAAGCTTGCACATATTCATGAGCCATAGTGCCCAGTGGGGTGATATTTAATTGCATTGCTTTTAAAACATTACTGGTACCTGCCAGTTGCCCCTCCAAGGTATTTTGTAATGTGATGAGGACTTCGTGATGCCATTCGCGCGAAAAGCGTCGGCGTGTGCCGTAGTCGGCGATTTTGCATTCCGCTAGCTGTGGGGCATGTTGGAGCAATGCCATTTTTTCTTGCAAGCGTTTACGTCCTTCGGTGTAGTTGGGCTGAATTTGTGTGCGGCGAAAATACACTTCGTTGACAATGGCAAGTACCGGTATTTCAAATAAAATAGTGTGCAGCCATGGCCCTGTAACCTTGATATCTAAAGCGCCTGCGGCCGCAGGGGTGAGCGTGATATATTTTTTGTTTAAGCGAAATAGACCGAGAAAGTCTACAAAATCACTTTTAAGAAAGCGCAATGTGCGCAAGTAAGCGAGCTCTTCTTCACGAAAATGATGCGTACATAAATGATCGATTTCTGTCTGAATCTCTTCAAGATACGGGTGCAAATCAATGCCTTGATTGCGACACTGAAACTGGTACTGCACTTGTGCGCCGGGGAAGTGATGCAATACCACTTGCATCATGGTGAATTTATATAAATCGGTGTCGAGCAACGAGGCGATAATCATCGGTAATTGTGTGAATAAAAGCTAAGCTTTGGCTATTGTGCGCTTTGTTTGTTAAGCGCACGAAAAATATCCTTGAAACGCTTGACGGTGGATATCTGTTTAGATACATGTTATCTAGAACCAATTCCTTTTTCGGTAAAGAAAATAAGGCGATAAAGGTCACAATTTTGCGGCCTGCGTTAGAATATCGCCCTTCTTTGTTTCTGTGTATGTTTCACCAAGGCTTAACATGACCCATGTTGTTACCGAATCTTGCATCCGCTGCAAATACACTGACTGTGTTGATGTGTGCCCGGTGGATTGTTTTCGTGAGGGGCCTAATTTTTTAACCATCGATCCCGATGAGTGTATTGATTGTGCGGTGTGTGTCGCAGAGTGTCCTGTCAATGCAATCTATGCGGAAGAAGATGTGCCTGTTGATCAGCAACATTTTATTATGCTTAATGTTGAGTTGGCGGGCCAATGGCCATCGATTACGAAAACAAAGCAACCTTTAGCGGATGCGGATGATTGGAAAGACAAGCAGGACAAACTTCACTATTTAGAGCGTTAAGCAGTATGAGCATGTCAATTAATATACCTAGTTCTCCCGCGGCTATCGAGACCGATGCTGTGATTGTGGGAGCTGGCCCCGTTGGTCTTTTTCAGGTGTTTGAGCTAGGTTTATTAGAAATCAAAGCACATGTGATTGATACCTTGTCTGCTGTCGGTGGACAGTGCGTTGAGCTTTATCCCGATAAACCTATTTACGACATTCCTGCTGTACCTATGTGTACTGGACAGGATTTAGCTGACCGTTTGCTTGAACAAATCAAACCGTTTGCACCGACTTTTCATCTGGGGCAAGAGGTGGTGGCGCTATATCGCCGCGAAGATGGTCGGTTTGATATGGTCACTTCGCTTGGTACCTGTTTTATTACGAAAACGGTGTTTATTGCTGCCGGGGTGGGGGCGTTTCAGCCGCGCGCTTTAAAGGTCGAAGGGATTGAGCAATTTATCGATCAGCAGTTGTTCTATCGCGTACAAGATCCGAGTCATTTTGCGGATCGTCATATTGTGATTGTAGGTGGGGGCGATTCTGCGCTGGATTGGGCATTAGCGTTGGTCGGTAAAGCGGCTTCGGTTGTTTTGCTGCATCGTCGTGAACAGTTTCGTGCGGCACCCGCGTCGGTGGCGAAAATGCATGCCTTATGTGAGGCGTTTGAAATGCAAAGCATGGTGGGTCAAATCACGGGGTTTGAAATGCAAGATGCGCAACTCCGTGAAGTCAAAGTTACCGGCAACGATGGTATTACACGCCGTGTTCCTCTGGATGATTTGCTGGTGTTTTTTGGGCTGTCGCCCAAGCTTGGGCCCATTGCTCACTGGGGTTTAGATTTGGAGCGCAAACAAATTAAAGTGGATACCGAAAAATTCGAGACCAGTATCCCTGGTATTTTCGCTGTGGGAGATATCAATACTTATCCTGGCAAAAAGAAACTTATTTTGTCCGGATTTCATGAGGCTGCACTGGCTGCATTTGGCGCGGCGCATTATATTTTTCCTGAAAAAAGAGTGCATTTGCAATACACCACGACATCGACAAAATTACATAAAGTATTGGGTGTCGAGACGCCTGTCTTCGATTAAATTTTCTTTGATTTGGGTGATGCGATCTACTGTGTTGGTCGCAGTAGATTTTGCGCGCGTTTGTTTATGCGCCATTAATGCTTAACATTAAGCACGTTTTTTATTTGCTTTATTTACATGTTGTTGCGGTTTTCAAGCCCATTGCATAAGGTTATGCAGTGGGCTTATTTTTTAACTGTACTTTTTATTTTTGGTGGATTTGTTTTCTGTCAATCCACCCGTTTAATATTTTTTTTCGCATATTTATACTTATATATTTTAAATAAAAATTAAATTTAAAAATGTGACGAGATGTCGTTATGACTTTACTTAGGTTTGCGCCTTGATGAGAATTGGCGAAAGTTGTGTAAACCTAAAAAGGGGTAAAGCGTGAAGGAAAAAAGTAATCCGAATTATTGTTTTGTGAATAATTTTTTGGCGCAGCTAAGTGCATTATTGATATTGTTTCTAGGGATGGCACCCAGTTACGCTGGATGTGACATATATAGCAATCCCAATGAGTTTTTTGCTCAATATACCGTGATGGCAAATTTCCAAAATATCTCGATTAATCCCGCTGAGCCTATTGGTACGGTGATGCAAAAGCAGGAGATCAGCCGATATACGGGTCCCACGCCTATGTACGACGGATGCCAATTTGGTTTTTCAGGGAGTGGATATCCTTATGAATATATCGTGGGCACGGGCCAACCTGCGCCAGGGGGTGCTTGTCAGACTGGCATTCCCGGTATTGGTGTACGTGTGAGCGTGAATGATCCTCCTCATTTTAATTTGGCTCTGTCCAATGGTGGTTCCTTCTCTAGCGCAATTGGCGATATAGGTTTTATGGGGGTAGGTAGTTGCCGTGAGCTTCAACCTTATGGGATGGTACAGGTGAGCCATTGGGTGCGCATAGCTGGACAACCCAGAAATCCTACTTGGACTATTTCTATAGTAAAAACAGCGGACAATCCGCAGTTGGGCACTGGATACTTAGGTAGCCTTTTTCGTTTGACAAGTTTTGGTACTGGCCTCGTATCTATTGGTAATGGTACCCCCGCGGTTGCAGTAACAAAAACGGTAGCTGCTTGTACCGTTGCAAATAATGGCGTGATTCCTGTAGCGATGGGCGTGATCAATGCGAATAAAATTCGTTCGGGCGATGTGACTGATGTGGCGTTTCAAATTCCGATGAATTGTGCGGTGGGCGCGAATGTGCAATTGAGTTTGGATAGCACGACGATTTTGTCTAACTTCCCCGGTGTAATTGGGGTGAGTGGGGGGGAGTGGGGCGGCAGCGGGTGTGGGCATTGGTGTGTTGTACAACGGTAGCCCTGTTACCTTTAAGCAAGTATTTTCTTTGCCGCAAACCGCGGCGGGTGGTTTGGTGAATATTCCATTTGCAGCACGCTATCGCTATTTGGGGGGCGATATTACGGCAGGGAGTGTGAATGCCAGTATGACCTTTACGATGACTGCGTTATAAAACGGGGTTGTTGTATCCCGATGTTGCCCATTATTTTGTAAGAGAAATATTCTGCAATCGAAAGGAATTGGGGCGCTATAGTCTGACGGCAATCAGGTGACTGTTGAGCGTTGCCCTTGACTTATGGCGCTGCCTTTATATTTAACCCAGCTTTCCCCAGCTCGCTAGCAGATTCGTTGATACAGTGAGCCTATGTTTTTCAGCTTAAGATCACCTTGATTGCTGTACACTAGCGGGCTTGGATGAAACAGGGGTGTTTACAGGGGTATGTTTCCCTAAGTGAGCTGAGAGAGTCCCTTAAAGAACACGTGCACGATATAGTGCATGCGTTGTGTGACCCGATCCAGATCATACTGGCGTGGGCAGTTTCTAGAAATTCTATTCTTGAATCTATCATGGGCCCTGGTTTCGTCCTCCATTTTTTTAGGAGCTGACCATGCCGAAATCACAGCGTAAACCTGCTGACTTTAACGAATTGGCCCACGATCTGGGCCAAAAGTTTGCTTATCCTGCATCACAAAAAACTTATCTACAGGGATCTCGTGCTGATTTGCGTGTTCCTTTTCGACAGATAGCACAACAGTCCACACAAAGCAGTAAAGGACTTCTGCCTAACCCGCCGATTCCGGTATATGACACCTCGGGTCCTTATAGTGACCCGGCAATTACGATTCATTTAGAACAAGGTCTTGAAAAATGTCGTTCTGCATGGATTGCCGAGCGCGGCGATACTGTGCAGTTGGCTGATTTAAGCTCGACGTTTGGTCGTGAGCGGGCAGCAGATCCCGCTACAGCGCAGCTGCGCTTTGCCCATATTGCAACGCCTTTACGTGCGAAGGCGGGAAAAAATGTAAGCCAAATGCATTACGCACGGCGCGGTATTGTGACCGCTGAGATGGAGTATGTTGCTCTACGTGAATCGTTGGGCCTCGAACAGTTACGTCAAGATCCTCGCTATGAAGCGCTGTTGCGCCAACATGCGGGACACAGTTATGGTGCTAATTTGCCTCAAGAGGTGACGCCCGAATTTGTTCGGCAAGAAGTAGCATCGGGGCGTGCAATTATTCCGGCTAATATTAATCATCCCGAATTAGAGCCGATGATTATTGGACGTAATTTTCGCGTCAAGATTAACGGGAATTTAGGTAATTCAGCCGTGACCTCTTCGTTAGCTGAAGAAGTTGAAAAAATGGTGTGGTCTGCGCGTTGGGGTGCCGATACCATTATGGATTTATCCACTGGCAAACATATTCATGAAACGCGTGAATGGATTATCCGTAATTCGCCTGTGCCGATCGGTACTGTGCCTATTTATCAAGCGCTTGATAAAACTGGTGGGATTGCCGAAGATCTGACTTGGGCGATGTTTCGCGATACGCTTATCGAACAAGCAGAGCAGGGCGTGGATTACTTCACGATCCATGCTGGCGTGTTATTGCGCTATGTACCGCTTACCGCAAAAAGAGTGACAGGTATTGTTTCGCGAGGGGGGTCGATTATGGCGAAATGGTGTTTGGCACATCACAAAGAAAATTTTCTTTACACGCATTTCGATGAAATTTGCGAAATCATGCAAGCCTATGATGTGTCGTTTAGTTTGGGCGATGGGTTGCGTCCGGGCAGTATTGCTGATGCCAATGATGAAGCGCAATTTGGTGAGCTGCGTACTTTAGGTGAGCTCACGCATAAAGCATGGCAGCATGATGTGCAAGTGATGATTGAAGGCCCGGGGCATGTGCCGATGCAACGTATTCAAGAAAATATGGATGAAGAACTTAAGCATTGTTTTGAGGCGCCGTTTTATACGCTGGGACCGTTAGTGACGGATATTGCACCAGGCTATGATCACATCACAAGTGGGATTGGTGCGGCCCAAATTGGTTGGTACGGCACAGCAATGCTGTGTTATGTGACGCCTAAAGAGCATTTAGGTTTGCCAGATAAAGAGGATGTGCGTGAAGGCATTATCACGTACAAAATTGCCGCGCATGCGGCAGATCTTGCTAAGGGACTGCCAGGCGCGCAGTTGCGTGATAATGCTTTGTCGAAAGCGCGTTTTGAGTTTCGCTGGGAAGATCAATTTAATTTAGGTTTAGATCCTGAACGTGCGCGTGCTTATCACGATGCAACGTTGCCCGCTGAAGGCGCAAAAATTGCGCACTTTTGTTCGATGTGCGGTCCTAAATTTTGTTCTATGAAAATCACACAAGAGGTGCGTGATTACGCCGATGCGTTAGAGGCAAAGGCGAGTGAGTCTGGTGGCGAGGTCGTGGGGCAGGAAGTGGTGCTTGCGATGGAAGAAAAATCAATTGAGTTTCGCAAAATGGGGAGCAAAATTTACTCGTAGTGCTTCTTGCGATGTGTGTGCATATTTGTTTTTCTTGATTGTGACGCGTGCCAACCTCTAATTCTATTGCCATACTCGGTGCGGGTTTGCTTGGGCGTTTGCTTGCTTATCGACTGACACAACAAGGTCAGTCAGTTGTATTGTATGAGCGAGATGGGCCACAGGCAGAGCATACGGCTGCCTATGTTGCCGCTGCGATGTTGGCGCCTTTTGCGGAGTCGGCTGTTTCTGATCGATTGGTGACACAGATGGGAATTGCGAGCTTAATGCGTTGGCCTGCGTGGTTAGCTGAGCTTGCTCAACATACAACGACCCCGGTGTTTTTCCAGCAAGAAGGTACGGTGGTGGTGTGGCATCGTCAAGATAAAGAAGAGGCTTTGCGCTTTTGTCAGCGTCTTGATCGTGCTTATTTTACGGAGCAGGGTCATGATGTGCGCTCACTTGATTTGGCGCAGTTGACTTTGCTTGAGCCGGCATTGGTGACGCGTTTTATGCAGGGTATTTATTTGCCAGGTGAGGGGCAACTTGATAATCGCGCGTTGTTAGCGGCCTTGCTTGAGTACTTAGAGAAAAACCATGTGCCTATTCATTGGCATTGTGCGGTTGATGCTTGTGATGTCGTGGCCGATATGGTGATTGACTGCCGGGGTTTGGGAGCGAAGAGGGATTGGAATCAAAAACATCGCCCTACATCGCTTAGAGGTGTGCGTGGGGAAGTGATTCGTATCTATGCGCCTGATGTGTATATTCAACGTCCTGTGCGTTTACTGCATCCACGTTATCCGCTGTATATCGCCCCTAAACCAAATCATGTGTATGTCATTGGGGCGACTGAAATTGAAAGTGAGGATGTATCTGAAGTAAGTATGCGTTCTGCTTTAGAGTTGTTAAGCGCGACTTACTCTTTACATCCAGGATTTGGTGAGGCACGCGTGCTTGAAATGCGCGCGCAATGTCGACCTGCGTTGGCGGACCATTTACCTAAAATGACTTGGGATGGAACGCGCTGTTTATCGATTAATGGTTTATATCGGCATGGCTATCTTATTGCACCCGAGATGGTAGAAATTGCGATTGATTATCTTGCGCATATACAGGCTGGTACGCTGAATTCTACATGGATAGCACAGCATTTTTGGCGGCAATTAATTGAGTAAATCGTTTTTATATGGGCGATACACATTACGACCTGGTGATTAAGTTTTTGTGATAAGAGGTAAGACAATATGATCGAAGTATTGATTAATCAGCAGCCTATTTCCTTGCCTGCTTGTGTAACGCTTACGCAGGCTTTGGCGCAGAGTACGATGCGTCCGCCTTTTGCCGTGGCTATTAATCAGCAATTTGTTCCCCGATCGCATTATGAGGGCCGTGTTTTAAAGAACGGTGATGTGATTGATGTTGTTGCCCCTATTACGGGAGGGTAGTGTGCGATGAATCCACAAGATCCCTTGATTCTCTATGGCGAGTCATTTGCTACGCGCTTATTGTTAGGTAGTGCGCGGTATCCTTCTCCCGCTATTTTGGAGCAAGCTGTGATTGCTGCGGTGCCGGCGATGTTAACGGCTTCTTTGCGTCGCCAAAGCGCGCAAGATATTACCCATGGCAGTGATTTTTGGGCATTGCTCCATAAAATGAACGTGCCTATTTTGCCCAATACAGCAGGTTGTCATAGCGTAAGTGAGGTGGTGACGACAGCGATGATGGCGCGTGAATTATTTGCAACTGATTGGATCAAGCTTGAGCTGATTGGCGATGACTACACGCTTCAACCAGATACATTAAATTTGCCGCAGGCAGCAGATCAATTATTGCGCGAGGGCTTTAAAGTATTGCCCTATTGCACCGAAGATTTAGTGCTGTGCCAGCGTTTGGTTGATGTGGGTTGTCAAGCTATTATGCCGTGGGCCGCACCCATTGGCACAGGACGGGGAGTAATGAATCCTTATGCATTACGTTTATTACGTGAACGTTTAGCGGTGCCTATGTTGATTGATGCAGGTTTGGGTTTGCCTTCACATGCTTGTACCGTTATGGAGTGGGGATATGACGGGGTGTTGCTAAATACGGCAGTCGCGCAATCAGGACAACCTGTGCAATTAGCGAGGGCTTTTTCACAGGCAGTGCAAGCAGGGCGTCTGGCTTTTTTAGGTGGCGCGATCGCGCAACAAGATCAGGCACAAGCAAGTACACCGGTACTGGATATGCCTTTTTGGCATCAGGCTTAAGTGAGATTAAGCGCGATTTTTTGTGAATTTTGGGTCGGATGAACGATGACTACGCTGTCATGTATGCCGTTACTCAATATGAAATAGGCGTAATTTGATCTAAGCGTTGTACGCAAGCGCCTGTATAAATATCAGCGAAGCATGTTACGGCTATATTGGCTTCTTCATGATATTCAATGTAGTCCTTGATATCATGGTGTGAGTTATCTGAGGCATTTTTTATTATCGACGCTGTGGTCTTTTTGATTGGACTTTTACTATGAGAGTTGCTTCTTTTGCGTCTTGTCCAAAAAATTTAGGTCTGTCCGCTGTTGTGCCTGATGCCCAGTGGGTAGCCAAGGTGTTACAGGCTGGGGCAGATACCGTGCAATTACGCGCAAAGCAGGATGATCGCGATCAGCTAAAGAAAGAGATTGTAGCTGCGGTGAATGCAGCGCAAGTGCATTCCCAAAAGACATCTCATACAGTACGTTTATTTATCAATGATCATTGGCAAATGGCAATTGATGCGGGGGCATATGGCGTGCATCTTGGGCAAGAGGATTTGGAGTCTGCCGATCTTGCTGCGATTCGCGATGCTGGTCTACGCTTAGGGGTGAGTACCCATGGGGTAGCCCAGATGCAACAAGCGCATTTGATACGTCCTAGTTATATGGCAATTGGTGCGATTTTTCCCACGACAACAAAAGTGATGACAAGTGCACCTCAAGGTTTAGAAAAATTAAAAGAGCTGGCTTATTTAATGTCAGATTATCCTTTGGTTGCGATTGGCGGTATCAATGTAGACAATGCACGGGCGGTGTTAGCGTGCGGGGTGGGCTCCATCGCTGTGGTCCATGCATTGACCGATGCGCCCGATGTAGAGGTAGCGATTGCGCAGCTGAAAAGCTGTTTTGAGACGCAAGCAGTACTATTGCACCATTAATTAAAGAACACGTGGTAATGCCATCCCCTTTTTATTCCTTGAGTATGTTGCGCCTTGATGGCACAACTCAGCCTTTAAGCGATTACGCTGGCAAAGTGATTTTGGTTGTTAACACGGCAAGCCAGTGTGGTTTTACGGGCCAATATGCTGGCCTAGAAAAGTTGTATCAGACCTATGTCGATCGGGGTTTAATCATTTTAGGGGTGCCGTGTAATCAATTTGGTGCACAAGAGCCGGGTAGTGAAAGCGAGATCGCTAGCTTTTGTCAGCTTCATTATGATGTGCAGTTCCCTATGTTTGCTAAAACGCAGGTGAATGGCGCGCGTGCGCATCCTTTATATGTTTATCTAAAAGCAGCAGCGCCTGGTGTGTGGGGGACGCAAGCGATCAAATGGAATTTCACTAAGTTTTTGGTGGATCGTCGCGGCGAAGTGGTTGCGCGTTTTTCTCCAATGACTCAGCCTAATAAATTGGCTGAGTCCATTGAGCAATTGCTTTAGATGGGATAGCTTTGTATCAACAGTTGGATAATACTGATTAAGCTGCCGAGTGTAAGTATGGCGGCAATCAGCGCGCTGATACCAAATGGCAGACGTCGATTTTTGTTGGCACCCGTATACACACTGGCGTACCAAATACGACTCAGCAACCAAATAAGACCCAATATGCTGGCGATAATGGCGTTGACATAAATACTAAATAGCCAAAGTGCGGGGAGAAATATAACGACTGATTCGAGTGTGTTGAGCTGTACGCGGTAGCAACGCTCAAATGAGGGATTACCTGTGACGGATGGGGCGCTGACTTGATGGCGCTCGCGTGCGCGGCCTACGTTGTACATCAAGACAAACATTAATATGAGCGTAAAGATAGTGATTAATGCGGGCCATTCGAACATAGCAGTTGTCCTATTGTGATTAATGTAAGTATGCGGATAAATTGTTACGAGAGCATCATATCAATGTTTTCTTCTACTTTGTTATGAGACCTATAAGTCCTGTGCGAGTGTTAAGTATTGCGGGCTCAGATAGTGGGGCAGGGGCGGGTATTCAAGCGGATATACGCACCATTGCTGCATTAGGTGGGCATGGTTTAACTGCCATCACCGCCATCACCGCACAAAATACCCTAGGGGTACAAGCATGTAGTCCGGTTGATCCGGCATTGCTTCGTGCACAAATTGCTTCAGTGGTAGAGGATATCGGCGTGGATGCCGTCAAGATCGGTATGTTGGCGAGCGCCGATAGTGCGATGGTGGTGGCTCACGCTATTCAACATTATCAGCTGAAAAATAGTGTGCTTGATCCGGTAATGCATGCGAGTACAGGTCCGGCATTGACAACAATCGCAGCTCAAAATGTGTTGCGCGATTATTTATTTCCACTTGTTAGTTTAGTAACGCCCAATCTCTCGGAGTGCAGTGCTTATCTTGGCTATGCCGTAACGCAGCGTAGCCATATGCCGGGCGCAGCCCAAGCGTTTTTGGATTTAGGATGTAAGGCAGTGCTGCTTAAGGGCGGGCATTTAAGGGATGGTCTGCTCGCGGATTATTATCTTGATGCGCAGGGATGCGAATATTGGTTTGAGCATGCGCGTATCGAGAGTCGTAATTTGCATGGTACGGGGTGTACGTTAGCAACGGCTATTGCGACTGAATTAGGACGGGGTTGCGATATGCTGGAGGCGATTGCGCGCGCGATTGATTTTGTTCAATCCGCCATTCAATGCGCGCAGTATGAGTTATTAGGTCAAGGGAGTGGTCCTATACGTCAATGCTCGCGGATGATTGCGTGCGCTGATGTTGCTTAAGTCGCTTAATACCCAATGTAATGATTGATTATTGCAGCAGCAGTTGGTTCAAAGAGATACTGCTCTTGTCCCTGAGTAGCGATTTGCTATCGATCCCTATTTAAATTGACACTTTGACTCGTCGTTTTAGTGTTGGCCATGTGAGGGGCGATGTGTCGTATCGCAGCTAAGGGGGGGCATATACTGAAATCAGTAAATTTCAGTAAATAGTTGGTTACTACTTCATATGATATTCATTTTATTTTCAATAATAGTGTGTGAATGGCGAGAGGCGCGTGAAGTGCTGGGGGCATAAAGCTTTACAAGCGGATACCAGCTCCGCTATAATCGCCGCTTCGCGTTTGGGGCTATAGCTCAGATGGGAGAGCGCTTGCATGGCATGCAAGAGGTCAGCGGTTCGATCCCGCTTAGCTCCACCAAACGATGCAGCAGTTGTTAAGGTTTTGTCCCCATCGTCTAGAGGCCTAGGACATCACCCTTTCACGGTGAGTACCGGGGTTCGAATCCCCGTGGGGACGCCAGTTAAGTGGTAGGCGTTTTTAGTAGTAGGTGGTGGTTGTA
>JADYYQ010000163.1 GCA_020853585.1 Ottowia sp. | reverse complement strand
TCCGCCTTAAGCTTAGCCACCCAATTACGCGCGCGCTCCTCTGATGCAAATGCCCCCGCTTTAATCGAAAATTTTACTGCCAGTGGCACCGACGAAGCAGATCCTATTTCCTTCTTATGTCCCTCAACACGCGTATCTTGCATAACAATTTCGCCATCACTCAAAGAGGTCGTTGCCATATCACGCACATTCGCTCCTGTTGATAAGGCACGACCACTTTGTAGACTCACATCGCCTTGAGCGGTCTTACGTTGTACTCCACGCACTGTAGATTGATCGGTCTCGATCAAAGATTGCGCTTGTGTCACCACCGCCTGGGACGGGGCAGACAAAATAGGCTGAGTGTGCGCAATGTTAGGCGTACGCGCTTCTCCCTTTTTTTGTCCAGAATCAAATATAAGTGGCAACGTAATCACAGTGGCCACAACCAACACGACAGCCCCCACCAAACGTCGACGCGCACGCTGCTTAAGCGCAAGCATAAGGTCCTCGCCCGAGCTGCCTCCCGTTCGGGGCAATGGTTTACTGCTGTCATGCTGAAATAAAGATAAGAAACGCATTTTTAGTGAGTTAAATCAGCCTGTATTCTCATAACAGATGGGCCCGGGCACACTACGTATCCCCGCCAGGGGCACCATATCATTACCACACGTCGACAATGGAACTTAGATTGCATTGGATAATTTATCCGTCATCACACCCGCAACAGTATAAAAAGATCCAAACACGACAATTCTATCATTCTCACCAGCTTGCTTTAAGGCAAAAGCATAGGCCACAGCAGGGTCTTCCCAAGTACGCAAGCTATGATCGGCATCATCTTGATAGCCAGAGGCACGGACCATTTCCTCTAAATACGTACAGGAGGCAGCCCGTGGCGTCGGTAACGCAGTCAAACACCAATGATCAATTTGCTTACCCAGATGCGCCAAAATGCCCGCCACATCTTTATCCTGCATCACACCAAAAATAGCCCAGGTATAGCGATAAAAACCCATATTTTCGAGGTTCTTACTTAATACGCCCGCCGCATGAGGATTATGGGCAACATCGAGCACAACAGTCGGCTTGCCCGGCAAAACCTGGAAACGCCCCGGCAAAGTCACCCATGCCAATCCATTGCGAATATCTTGGGCTGCCACAGGTAAACGTTGTTGTAGTGCACTCAAGGCAGCAATCACCGCCGCTGCATTTAATAACTGATTAGCGCCGCGCAATGCGGGATAAGCCAAACCCGAAAAACGTTTTCCCCGCCCCGACCAACTCCATTGTTGCCGGTCCCCTTGAAAAGAAAAATCGCGTCCCGACAACCATAAGTCTGCGCCTATCTCTTGTGCATATTCAATTAAGGAAAGCGGTGCAATGGGATCTGCGCAAATGGCAATACTATGCGCACGAAAAATACCGGCCTTTTCCCTGCCAATCAATTCACGCGTATTGCCAAGGTAAGCGACATGATCAAGGTCAATACTACTAATCACCGCGCAATCGGCATCGATAATATTAACGGCGTCTAAACGCCCCCCCATACCGACTTCAAGGATGACAACATCTAACTGACTGTGTGCAAAAAAATGCAGAATCGCCAGCGTCGTAAACTCAAAGTAGGTCAAGCTTACCGGGTCAGCCAAGCGCAATCGTGCCTGCTCGACCGCAGCAAAATGAGGCATAAGTTCATCATCACGCGCCGGTGTACTCATCACCCGCGCACGTTCATTAAAACGTAAAAAGTGAGGGGAGGTATGACAACCGACACGATATCCAGCCGACCCCAATACACTTTCGAGCATCGCGCAGATCGAGCCTTTACCATTTGTCCCTCCCACTGTAATCACAGGACAAGTCAGCTTCAAACCCAGTACATCACGCACTTTGGTAATGCGTGTGAGCCCCATATCAATCGCAATAGGATGCGCTGATTCCAGATAAGTTAGCCATGCAGAAAGATTGTCGAACTGCACCCGGTCCTCAGTGCAGAACATCAGCGGGTTGGTTTTGTAATAGCGCAAGTAATTGAGCGATTTCTTCACGCATTTGGCGTCGATCGACAATCATGTCAATTGCACCTTTGCTTAATAAAAACTCCGAACGCTGAAATCCTTCTGGTAGTTTCTCTCGCACCGTCTGTTCAATCACACGAGGACCGGCAAACCCAATCAAGGCTTTAGGCTCGGCCATCACCACATCACCCAAAAACGCAAAACTGGCCGATACCCCACCCATCGTGGGATCAGTTAATACACTGATAAATGGCAAACGTGCGGCAGATAATTGTGTAAGCATCGCTGTTGTTTTTGCCATCTGCATCAGTGATAACAAACTCTCTTGCATGCGCGCCCCCCCCGTGGCGGTCACGCAGATAAATGGTACTTTTTGCTCCAAGGCAACTTGCACCCCACGGACAAAACGCTCACCCACCACCGACCCCATCGAGCCGCCCATAAAATCAAATTCAAAACAAGCCACAACTACAGGCAAGGTATGAATGGCGCCACCCTGAACAACAAGCGCATCCGTTTCGCCAGAAGACTCCATTGCTTGATGAATACGGTCAACGTATTTTTTGCTGTCTTTAAATTTGAGGGGATCAGTGGGGACAACTTCTTGTCCGATTTCAAAGCGACCTTCGGCATCAAGTAATGCATCAAGGCGCTGCCTCGCACCAATACGTAAATGATAGGAACACTTTGGACAAACATATAAGTTAGCCTCAAGGTCAGTGCGGTAAAGCACCGCCTCGCAAGAAGCACATTTAATCCATAAGCCTTCGGGGACCGACTTGCGTTGAGAGGGATCGGTTTGCTTAATTTTTGGCGGTAGTAATTTTTCTAACCAGCTCATGTTTTCTCCTCAATCCTATTCACCATGGCAGCAATCATTTTATTGATCAGTGAACCCGCCCCCCTACCAGCAGGGACATCGTCTAATAAATACGTATGTGAAATGCGTTTTACCGCGGCCCGCTATTTATTACGCCCACTATCCAGGGCAACACGTATATTCATAGTAAAATTTTGCAGCGATTGTACTACTTGATCATGCGGTGTCTCTTCTAGCAACTGCACTAAACGACTGCCCATCACAACGGCATCGGCATATTGGCCAATCGCCTGGGCCGTTTGCGCATCACGAATACCAAAACCAACAGCAATCGGCAAATCGATTTTGCGCTTAATCAAACGCACACGTTCATCAACACTGCTGATATCAAGTGCGGCTGACCCGGTCACACCCCGTAAAGAAACATAATAGACATACCCACTCGCTACAGTAGCCAAATCAACAATACGTATATCACTCGAGGTCGGCGCTAATAGGCAAATAGGATCGATATCATGCTGTCTAAGTTGCTCGCCAAAAGCACGCGCTTCTTCAAAGGGATAATCCACGACAAGTACGCCGTCCACACCGACCTGTTGCGCTCGCTTAATAAAATGTGTAACACCCATTCTCTCAATCGGATTGGCATAACCCATCAATACCACCGGAGTACTCGCATCTTGCTCACGAAATTGCGCAACAAGATCGAGCACCAAAGCTAAGTTCATCCCGTGTGCTAAGGCACGCTCCGATGCCCGCTGTATGATAGGACCATCGGCCATCGGATCAGAAAAAGGTACGCCCAATTCAATGATATTTGCCCCACCGCGAACCAAAGCATGCATACATGCAACGGTTACATCAGGATGGGGATCACCTGCCGTAATAAAGGGAATCAATCCCACTTTATTGGCCTGCCGAAGATCGGAAAATATGTGTGTAATACGTGACATAGTGATTTAAACGAGAGAAGCCATTTTTAAAAATCTAACCCAGAATGGGTTGACACCGTATGCATATCTTTGTCACCGCGACCTGACAAATTAACCAAAATAATTTTCTCAGGTGGCAAAGTCGCAGACAGCTGCGCTGCATACGCCAAGGCATGACTAGACTCTAGCGCAGGAATAATCCCCTCTAAGCGGCAACAATCATGAAATGCCGCAAGCGCTTGATCATCGGTCACTGCCACATAAGTGACCTGCCCAGAATCTTTTAACCACGCGTGCTCAGGTCCTACACCAGGATAATCTAGCCCCGCAGAAATAGAATGTGTTTCACTAATTTGTCCGTTCTCATCTTGCAAAAGATAGGTGCGGTTACCGTGCAAAACACCTGGACTACCCGCACTTAATGTGGCAGCGTGACGCCCAGTTGCAATACCCTCTCCAGCTGCTTCAACACCGATTAACTTAACCGCTGGCGTCTCAATATAAGGATGGAAAATACCCATCGCATTTGAACCGCCCCCCACACATGCAAGCACATAATCCGGTTGACGCCCGGTTACTTCCGGCATTTGTACTAAACACTCATCACCAATAACGCGCTGAAAATTTCGCACCATCATCGGATAAGGGTGCGGACCCGCCACCGTCCCAATCACATAAAAAGTATCATTAACATGACTCACCCAATCTCGCATCGCCTCATTTAATGCATCTTTCAGGGTTTTAGAGCCCGTCTCTACCGGCACGACCGTAGCACCCAATAATTTCATCCGATACACATTTTGCGCTTGTCGGCGCATATCTTCGCTGCCCATATAGACAACGCAGGTCAAACCATAATGAGCGGCAACTGTTGCCGTTGCTACCCCATGTTGTCCCGCACCCGTTTCAGCAATGACACGCGACTTTCCCATTCGTCGTGCCAGCAACACTTGCCCCACGACATTATTGATCTTATGCGCACCGGTGTGATTAAGATCTTCTCGCTTAAACCAAATCTGCGCACCCCCCAGTTGCCTACTCCAACGTTGTGCGTGATATACGGGCGAGGGCCGCCCAACAAAATGCTTGAGATCTAAAGCAATATCGCGCATAAATTGCGCATCCTCACGATAACGTGTGTAAGCAGCGCGTAATTCCTCTAACGCGCAGACCAGCGTCTCAGGTACAAATGCGCCGCCATAAACACCAAAATACCCTCGTGCATCCGGGCACTCAACCATATCCCTTATCCTTTCAAAATTCGCCCTACTTAACTTCTATCGTGCAATGCTCTTTTGGTTAACACCATGCTGAGCAAAAACCTATACTGCTTTTTATAAGATCGCTTGCATAATGTATGCATGTCTTGAGCGCTATGTAGTTCGGCACTCAGCCTGCGTGTCACTCACTACGGTTATATACAGATCTACTGTTCACGCATAAGCCTTGCTTTAAACTTGATTAGAAAATAGTCAATGCAGGCCCAATTTACGCACTGCCCTGCTGTCCACGCATATCAGCTTGCCGTACGGCAGTCACAAAGGCATGCATGCGCGCGATATCTTTTATTCCCTTAGCGCTTTCCACCCCACTTGACACATCAACAGCGTAAGGTCTAACGCGTTCTATGCACTCTGCTACGTTATCTGAATGCAGCCCCCCACTTAAAATCAAGGGCGGGATTAATTGCGAATAAGTTTTTGAACGCCACTCAGCCGGAATCAAAGACCAATCAAATGCCTTTCCTTCCCCACCATATCCGTCTACCCAAGCGTCTAACAGCAATCCCGCGCATCCCCCCTGATAAATAAACTCATCAGCAAATGCCAACAAATTTAAGCTAGGCGTAACACGTGCTACTCGTATCACCGGTACGCCATAGCGTTCTTTAACTTCGATACAAAAGCGCGCTGTCTCATCACCATGAAGTTGCACACATGTTAGCGGCACATGTGCAAAAACTTCGGTTAACTCGCTAAAAGTCGGGTTCACAAAAACGCCTACTACAGTGACGAAAGCAGGCACATGCTGGACTAACTGGCGCGCACGCGCTGGCGTAACATAGCGCGGACTAGATCGATAAAAAATAAACCCTAGAGCATCAACACTTAACGCCAACGCAGCCATCAAATCTTGTTCGCGTGTGATACCACATATTTTGATATGTGTACGTTGACTCATCCTAGTACACCATGAAATAAACTGGCGCTAAGATCAGGTATAGGTAAAGCAAAATGATCTGGGTAAATAACCTCAGAGAGATAAAGCCCATCCGCCATAAAAGTCGGCGCGGCAAATTGACGGTTACCCTTAGCCAACACTTCACCCACCCACTCTGGCGGACGTCGTCCTCTTCCAACTTCTAATAAACAACCCATCATATTGCGCACCATATGGTGCAAAAAAGCGTTAGCCCGAAAATAAAAGAACACCCAACTGCCACGTGATTCAAGATCAAGTCTATCAAGCATTCTGATGGGGGACTTAGCCTGGCAAGCGGCAGCACGAAATGCTGAAAAATCATGCTCACCTTTCAATAAACTGGCAGCGTAACGCATCGCCCCAATATCAAGCTGCTGATCTTGCGGCAACATTTGGTAGCCCACTCGCTTGGCTAATAAAGGCGCGCGAAGGGCACCACTATGCAATGCATACAAATAGCATCGTTGTACTGCAGAAAAACGCGCATGAAAATCGTCGGGCACCGGCTTAACCCATTGCACAGCAATACTATTAGGCAAAAAACGATTGGTGCCTCGAACCCAAGAAAAAAGCGTGCGATCTAAAGCAGTATCAAAGTGGACAACCTGGCCCAGTGCATGCACGCCCGTATCAGTACGGCCTGCGGCTGTGACCATCACTGAATTACCCGAGAATTGAGACAATGCGTATTCCAGCTTATCTTGAACAGTGTTGCCACTCAACTGAGTCTGCCAACCCGAAAAGTCACTGCCATCGTATTGCAAACCTAGAGCCAACCTCACCATATATCCAAAAGCCTTATCCCAATCTGCAATAAAAATAACGGCCGCATTGCACGCATCGCACTACAACACTACAGCTTTGCGCACAATGTAAGCCGCCACAATTAAACCAATCTTAAATACTGATTATCCCAAGGTAGCTAACAATGATTGGGCCTGACCACGTTGCTGCGCGGTACCATGTGCAATCACTTCTTCGAGCAACTTGGCAGCACCGCTCTTATCGCCCAGCTCCAGATAAGCTTGGGCTAACTCTAACCGTGTTTGTGAAGCCTGAGCTTGTACATCACTCCCATTCGCATCACCCGACGCAACCTGATTGCTAGAGCCCGCCGACTCTGAAGTCATTCGCGGCTCTAAATCCAAATCAAGTTCATCAAGCACTTTCTGTGCAGAACGAGGCACCACCAGCTGCGGTGAGCTAGCAGCATTCGTGGGGCGACGACGGATCATCCAATCGAAAAAACGCAAGATAAAAGAACGTTTTTTTATGTTTACCTGAGCGGCACCCCCATCTGTATTTTTACGATCTCGCATCAATGCCGTAAATTGGGCCTGCGCCTCAGATGAAGACGTACTTTTACGTACCGCTGCATCCTTGGGTGTCCGCCGAAAAAATAAAGCTGAAAATATTTTTTGTGCAGAAGAAGCATTAGGCAAATCACGTTGCTCTGGAAATAGCGGTTTAGAGCTTGCCCTTAACCGTAATAATGTCGAACCCACTAACAATAGCGCAAGTAACGCGCCTAAAGGCGCTACGGAGTTGCGAGACAATGCACTCACTTTTTCGGTCACGTGCTGCACAGGTCCTTTTGGCGTCTGCACATCAACAAAAGGGACACCTCCTTGCGCTTTTTTAGCATCCGCTTCTTGATTTTTATTTCCTGTATCTCCTGTATCTTTACTTGTTAAAGCAAGCAAATTTTGAAGATCAACAACGTGTTTTTCTAATTGGGCAACACGCTGTTGTGCTTCTCGTAGCGCTTGTTCAGTAGCAATTTTTTGTTCTTCTTGCTGTGCTCCGCCGGAGCGACTTAAGCGTAACTGGTCAGTGGGTTGATCTACCGCTTTGTCTTTAAGAGATGCCGATACATTGCCACTACTGCTGTTGATACCCTCAACGGAGCGACTGGGCGCTGTTGCCGCAGTAAGATTATCTCGATAACGCTCAAATGCTTTTGCTTGCACAACGATCTCGTGATGCACCCCTCGTGCATCGATATCACGAACCTCGCGCTCAGCGGGTATATCCAACGTCTCACCGGCTTTTAATAAATTCAGATTCTCATTAATAAATGCATTCGGATTATCTGTGTAAAGCGCCCACAACAGCTGATCTAACTCAACACCTTCGCCCATATCTGCTTGTATCCGTCGCGCAATCTTTCCTAATGTGTCACCTTGATGCACTTTGTGTGTGCGAGGGGTGCTAGTAGCAATAGAAGACTGACTCGCTACTTCGCCGCGTGCCCCTTTATCCGCTAACGTAGAAGGCATCGTTTTATGGTTATCAGCAATTCCTCCCTGTACAGTCAAAGATGAACTACCGTTTGGAGGCAATACAGAAGGCGCGACAGCACCGGGCATACCAAAAATAATTGGGGGCGCAATTTCATTTGCGCTGTTACTTTCTTGATGTGGAATCAGAAAAGTAAGCGCCTCGGTCATTTTCCCTGTGGACCAACCTAGCGTAAGAAGGAGATCAATATAATCTTCACTAATAGATGAAGTGGTCGTTAAACGCGCCACCAACTGACCGCTCGGTGTATGTCCAACAACAACTTTAATCTCTTGCGCCACGGCACCAAAAGGAACAGAGGCACTCTCGTAAGACTGTTTTGAGGCCGACTGTAATGTGAGCCAACCTACCTGATCAGCTGCCACATCAAAGATCTCAATCTCAGCTAAAAGCGGTTGACCCTTATGTGACAACACATGTGTAGGACCAAAACGCGCAGCATAAAGATGCACAGGAAAGAAAAAAATGGCCGCGGCAATCGCAAGCAGCACCGATTGTAGGGTCAACCGAACAGGACGAGGGAAGACGCGCACAAATAATCTCTCTTTAATTTAATTTTCTAATAATAACCTTAACATGCGGCGCAACGGCTCAGCTGCTCCCCAGAGTAACTGATCCCCCACAGTAAAAGCAGAAAGATAACACCCTCCCATTTGCATCTTACGTAAGCGCCCCACGGGAATCACCAATGTTCCCGTCACTGCCGTAGGCGTCAAACTTTTTATTGAATCTTCACGCGTATTAGGGACAACCTGCACCCACTGATGCGCTTGCGCCAGCATATCGTTGATTTCATCTAAAGGCACATCGCGCTTAAGTTTAATAGTCAATGCTTGCGAATGACAGCGCATTGCACCAATACGCACGCATAATCCATCCATGACAACGCTATCGTTACCCGTACGACCTAATATTTTATTAGCCTCAACCCCCGCCTTCCACTCTTCACGCGAATAGCCATCACCTAAGTCGCTATCCACCCAAGGAATTAAGCTTCCTGCAAGTGGCACCCCAAACTGCTTTGTCTCTTCTGCAGAAAAATGTTGCTGCTTAGCCAAGACACGGCGATCAATTTCAAGAATGGCTGAAGCAGGATCATCAAGTAAAGCGTCTACTTCTTTGTAAATATGGCCAAATTGGGTTAACAACTCGCGCATATGTTGTGCACCCCCGCCCGACGCCGCCTGATAAGTCATCGAATTGACCCACTCAACTAAATTATGCGAAAAAAGACCCGACAACCCCATCAACATACAAGAAACGGTGCAGTTTCCACCAATGTAATTTTTGATCCCGCGCATCAAACCATCTTTGATCACCTGTTGGTTAACGGGATCTAATACGATGATGGCGTCTTTATCTAAACGCAAAGTAGAAGCGGCATCAATCCAATATCCTTGCCACCCCGCTGCCCGCAACTGAGGAAACACCGCGCTCGTATAATGACCTCCCTGGCAAGTCAAAATAACATCACATGTGCGCAAAACTTGTAAATCATATGCATCATGTAATACATCACTTATACCAGGACGTATTGACGCAACGCCCCCCACATCACTCGTACTAAAAAATAGGGGCGTCACATGGGCAAAATCACCTTCATCGCGCATACGCTGCATCAATACGCTTCCCACCATGCCACGCCACCCTACAAAACCGACCCTCATCATTTTCCTCACTCCATTTACACTTTTAGTGTGCCAATGCGGCAACCACGGCCTCACCCATTTGCTGCGTATTGACCTGTATACATCCAGGTGTCGCAATATCGACAGTACGATAATGTTGCGCTAGTACTTTTTTCACGGCAGCCTCCACACGATCAGCTTGCTCTGGCTTACCTAAGCTAAAACGCAACATCATCGCCACGGACAAAATCGTTGCTAATGGATTAGCCACGCCTTGGCCTGCAATATCCGGCGCTGAGCCATGAGACGGCTCGTATAAGCCCTTGCTATTTGCATCAAGTGAAGCCGAAGGCAACATACCAATCGAGCCCGTTAGCATCGCGGCCTCATCAGAAAGAATGTCACCAAAAAGATTGCCTGTGACAATGACATCAAAACTTTTCGGCGCTTTTACCAACTGCATAGCAGCATTGTCGACATACATATGAGATAAGGCAACATCTTTATATTCTTTAGAAACATCAATCATAACGTCTCGCCACAACTGCGAAGTCTCCAGAACATTGGCTTTATCAACACTCGTCAGTTTGCTACCCCGTTTACGCGCCGCACCAAACGCAATATGGGCAATACGTCGCACCTCTGATTCACTGTAGTGCATCGTATCAAAGCCTTGACGTTGGCCATCTGGCAAAATACGTATCCCGCGAGGCTGCCCAAAATACACATCGCCACTCAACTCGCGAATAATCAATATATCTAAACCAGAAACAATCTCCGGTTTTAAGCTCGAGGCACCCGCTAACTCAGGATAAAGCAGAGCGGGACGAAAGTTAGCAAATAACGCGAGTTGTTTGCGCAAACCAAGAATGGCCTGTTCTGGCCGTAACGCCCGATCAAGGGAATCATATTTCCAATCCCCCACGGCGCCAAATAAAATAGCATCTGCTTTTTTTGCTAGCGCAAGTGTGGCATCTGGCAAAGGATGACCACTCGCTTCATACGCCGCCCCGCCGACCAATGCGGTTTCAATATTAAAATCTTCGTCTAAGCACTGCAAAACCTTGAGTGCTTGCGCGACAATCTCGGGGCCAATACCATCACCAGGAAGAATCGCAATATTCATATTATTGAGCCAAACGATAATCAAGCCAAGGTTGCTGCGCTAGGCGCTCTGCCTCAAATTGGCGAATTTTTTCTGCATAACGCAACGTTAAACCAATTTCATCTAAACCATTTAGCAAACAGTATTTTCGAAACGCTGTGATCTCAAATGCATAGCGTGTGCCAATAGCGCTCACCACTTCCTGTGTTTGAAGATCGACCGTCAATCGATAACCCGTAAATGCTTTTACCTCTTCGAATAGCTGATCGACCTCATGCTCAGTTAACACAATGGGCAACAAGCCATTTTTATAGCAATTATTGAAAAATATATCGGCAAAACTAGGCGCAATTAATGCACGAAAACCATATTGACCGAGCGCCCAAGGCGCATGCTCTCGGGAAGAGCCACACCCAAAATTTTTACGCGTCAGTAAAATCGACGCGCCTTGGTAACGCGCTTGGTTTAATACAAAATCAGGATTAAGTGGACGCTGACTACAATCTTGCCCCGGCACGCCGATATCTTTGTAACGCCACTCATCAAATAAATTTTGCCCAAATCCAGAACGCGTTATCGATTTTAAAAACTGCTTTGGGATAATCGCGTCTGTATCAACATTATCGCGATCAAGGGGCACAACAAGCCCCTGATGTTGAGTGAATTTTTCCATTATTTTTTAGAAGCATCTTCCACCGCCTGCCCTCCCGCTTTTATATCTTTACCTACACCAGAAACGGTATTGCATGCACTGAGTAACAACGTTGCAACCAACATAGCCAAGCTTAGAAATGACTTACCCATCAACCTTCTCCTTAAAAAATTTTGCTCACATCAACAAAGTGCCCTTCAATCGCAGCTGCCGCCGCCATCGCCGGACTCACCAAATGAGTACGTCCTCCTGCTCCCTGACGTCCCTCAAAATTACGGTTTGAAGTCGAAGCACAACGCTCTCCCGGCTCAAGTCGATCTGCATTCATCGCTAAACACATCGAACACCCCGGTTCACGCCACTCAAATCCAGCCGCTTTAAATATGCGATCAAGCCCTTCCGCTTCTGCTTGCACTTTTACCAATCCAGACCCAGGTACCACCAACGCTAACTGCACCGTACGTGCAATTGATTTACCTAAACGCTGCACAATCTTAGCCGCAACACGCAGATCTTCAATACGGCTGTTGGTACACGAGCCAATAAACACTTTATCGATATAAATATCAGTCAACGCAGTGCGCGGTACCAATCCCATGTAATGCAACGCACGTTCTATCCCGCCTCTTTTTACCAGATCTTTCTCATGCTCTGGATCAGGTATACGATCATCAATAGACAATACCATCTCAGGGGACGTTCCCCACGTCACTTGCGGGCGAATATCCTGCGCTTGCAGATTAACTATTTGATCAAACTGCGCCCCCGCATCCGAGAATAAAGTTTGCCAATAACGCACCGCCTGATCCCACTGTTTGCCTTGCGGCACAAAAGGACGGTCTTTGAGAAAAGTAATCGTTGTGTCATCTACCGCAATTAAGCCCGCACGTGCGCCCGCCTCGATTGCCATATTGCACACCGTCATACGACCTTCCATCGACAAAGCGCGAATCGCACTTCCGGCAAACTCGATCGCAAAACCGGTCCCACCTGCGGTACCTATCTTTCCAATAACAGCAAGTGCGATATCTTTTGCTGAGCAGCCCGGTTGTAAATAGCCATCAACGTGGACCAACATGTTTTTATTTTTTTTCATCAGCAAGGTTTGCGTTGCTAAAACATGCTCAACCTCAGACGTACCAATACCGAACGCCAATGCACCAAAAGCCCCATGTGTACTGGTATGCGAATCGCCACACACCACCGTCATACCCGGTAATGTTGCACCCTGCTCAGGACCAATCACATGCACAATACCTTGCCTATGATCATTCATTTTGAACTGCGTGATCTCAAACGCATCACAATTTTTGTCTAGGGTTTCGACCTGCAAACGTGATATAGGATCAGCGATACCCAATGAACGGTCTGTTGTCGGCACATTGTGGTCAGACACTGCCAGATTGGCTGACAAACGCCACACTGAGCGATGAGCAAGTCGCAAACCATCAAACGCTTGTGGGCTAGTCACCTCATGCAACAAATGCCGATCAATATAAAGCACCGTTGTGCCATCCTCTTCCGCATGCACAACATGCGCTTGCCAAAGCTTGTCATAAAGTGTCTGTGCCATCATTATTTTTACCAAAAGCCTGCGCTAAAAGGGACTAGAAAATTATGCCACACAGGTAATACAACGCTCTTTCTTAAATTAACCGTATTTCAGTCAACAATAAACTCGCAAAAGCAGCGCCAAATGGGCAGGACCTCACTTTCCACTTTGATATATATTCCAAAATATATCAACATTTTTAACATTAAATCGATAAATAAAACTTTTTTAGTATCAACGCGCCTTATCCTGAACCGCATCACAATCCGTTCGGTTAGACTCAAAACAAAACGGTCATACCGTCTCTTTTTAAGCGCATAAACGCGACGCTGCTAAGCAAAATTTTTGATATACCTCGCGATATCAAACCTCTCAACAACAACATAGTTGTGAGTTTGCCCACGCAATTGCAGCACAATAAGCCCAACAAAAACTAACTCGACAAGATCAAATACACAAGACACCCGCAACACACCTTATCGGCAAGGTATCAATGATCACATTTACGCAGCTCACGAATCCCCTTACCCAACTTACGACGCAACAAAGTACGCAAGGTGGTGCCATCCGTATAGCCCACTAAACTGGCAATACGCTCAACGCTTTCATTACTTGTCTGTAACATATGCACTGCTTGCTCTACACGCAAATCTTGAAAATAAGCTAATGGCGATTTTCCTAACACACTCTGAATGCGGCGCCCAATGGTTCGTGCACTTGCGCCAATTGAGTGCACCGCATCACTCATCGCAAAACCCTGGGCTAAGCGCGCTCTTGCCCAATGCTCAAAGCGCTCTACAATCGGATCCGTATGCGCCACATGATCAGGAATAACAAAAATAGCCTGTGATGTACGCGGCTCAATAAGCAAATAGCGCGCGCATAAGGCAGCTAATGCTGGACTATGGTCACGCACAACACTTAAACCAAGATCAAGATGGGCCAGCGCAGCACCTGCTGTGGTAAAGCGCGACGAATGAACCAACATCCTTGTTTCATCTAGCATCACCTGCGGATAGCGCTGACGGAAAAACGATGAGAGCCACCAGGAAGTTGTAGCACGTTGCCCATTCAACAACCCAGTTTCCGCAAGTACAAAAGTACCTGTACAAGCCGTACCTACCGAAACACCCAAATCTGACCATTTTTTTAAGCATGCGCCCGCTTCGATAACATCGCGACGCGAGAGCGCTTCCACCAAAGGCAAAGGCATTTTCGTGCCAAGTGCCGGCACCAGCACACAATCAGGCGCCGCAAGCCCTGAAACCAACTGTACCGGCACCCTTAAGCCTTGTGCGGTCCGCACATTTCGCCGCACGCCAACCAGACGCACCTCAATTGATGGACAACCATCATCAAAAGGGGCCAGCTCTTTGGCTGTGTCGATCACATCCATCAACGATGCTAAACCAACATCAAATACGCCATCGAGTACAAGAATATATATTGAGGTGTACTGTCAATAACGGACACTCGCATTTCAAAAAACTACTTAAGCTGCATGAAATTTTTTAGTAAATGCAGCGGGAGACAAGTAACCTAATCTTGAATGTCTCCGCTGCCGGTTAT
>JADYYQ010000162.1 GCA_020853585.1 Ottowia sp. | reverse complement strand
TTCAGCAAGAACATAAGACACGCAATTCAGCGATGCATCCATATCTTCGGAGAACGAATTCCGAATGCGCTCTACTTGCGCGTCAATTGCATCAACAAGTGCTGTACAGCGAGATAGCGCGTGACACGCTTCAAAAGAAAAATATTCGTGAGTTGGCGTTAAAGTGCAGGGTTGGGCGAGAGGCATCATCAGGCTCCTTCTGTGCGGTTTGTTAACCAACACACCCGATTCAAATTGAGGGTGGCGGCTCGAATGAGTTGGCGTACCGAGTGTAGCGGACCTTAACCGGCGAGTCTTGCGACTCCTCAGACGAGCCACCATTGAAGGTGACACAAAATAAGAAGCCGCAAGACCATTGCGGTTATTGCGGCTCTCGCCGCCACACATAGGGACGCCAATCCCGATTACGCCCTGTTTTGACGTAACGCGCCCAGTGTAGCGCAACCTTCGGTATATTGCAAAAAGCAAAGTCCTATTCAAAGTGGAGCCCCTTTTGCACAAAAAATTTCTGCTAAGCGAACGATGCCCTTCGCGGTAATCCGAGGCTGCGTACTTATCCACTCAGAACCATCGCTTTTCTCACCACGCATTATTTTGTGTTCTAACACCCCCTGTTGCAACTTATCCGCATAGGCCAATAAACCAGCCCCTGCGGGACGGTGATATAACCAGCGACGTGCAAGTAAGACTCGGCGTAGCGCCTTTTCCTGAACTTGGAGTGTTTTCGCCGCATCACGCACACAGAACGAGCCATCGCTATGCGTAGCCAGGCGGTCAAGGGCCTGTACCTTCGGTATCGCTAATGCCAATTGCATCTCAGCCTTGGCCTTCTGATCAGCGAGGTTCGCAGCAAACCGTAAAGCCTCTGGCAAAGTCTGAGGAATAGCTAGCTGTTGCCTTCCCCGTGTTAATGCCCAAAAGGCTTTTACTAATTTTTTCTTAAATTCTTTCACCACACCCACATTACGCATAAACGTAATTAAAAGCGTAGCGTGATGTTCGTTGAGTAGGGCAATTTCACGCTGTTGCGCACCACCTGCTGTTTCAAAGGGTCGGATTTCAAATCGCACCCTTCCAAAATCATCAAAATCGACTACATGCTTACGTATTAGGCGCATTACACTGGCATGATCATTGCCCGTTCCTTCGGCAATCGCCAAAGAAGAAGTAACAGCCTCACCGTCTATCAAACTTACCAGTTCCGACATGTAATTCTCCACTTGATTTTTTTAGTGCTGCGGACAGATATTCAATAAATCGATTGAACGCATTGTGCTTCCTGACAAACTCACATCTATTTCAGCGACGGAATAAAAACTCTCAATGCACAGATTCATCGCAAAAAAATCTCCATGTCTTCTCTAATCTCTGCAACATCAGCTCGACCGTCATAAATACCAACAAAATTATTTAGTACGCAGGCCCTTCGATGTTCTTGAGCAAACAATGCAGTTGATGCCCGCACCAACCGAATATCACCGCCCAAGATAAAAATACCAAATGGCTCCTTGCCACGATAAAGCTTCTCTGTAATACGGGGGATGGCAGCTTTTAAAGTTCTACGTGTCAATGTCATGACTGATGTCCGTCTCATACAGCACGTCCCTTAATTCGAGATAAGTGTTGAAATTTTTCAAAATCGTCTCGACAGTAGCTATCGCAAAATGCTTGACCCAAGCTTGTTACTTCTTCACAGTTTCGGCAAACGACTACATGCATCCGCAGAATCACTTCGCGGAGCACATTCTCGCGAACACGTTGCACGCTAGCGATGCGCTCCCGATCAATGAGGTCTTCGGCTAAATCTGCCAGATCAGCCATGAGAAATACGCTCATCTTTCCCTGCGCGATGGATATGCTCGACACGCTTTTTCCATTCCATGACACATTGAATGATGCGATCAGCGGCAACATCTAAGGCATTGAAGTCTTCCTCATCAATATCGCCATCGGCATAGCGTCGCGTAAATTCATTGAACATCTGGCCTTGCTTGGACAACAAGTTGCCAACTAAATCCAGTAAAGCCCCATCGGATAAATCACCTAGCTGTGGCACAGGCACAGACACACGCCCTATCAAAGAAGCCATCGCATCAACAATACGGTGATCACCTGTAAAAGAGGTAATAGCAGATGCTTCTGATAAAGCTAATTTATGTAAATTTTGTGATGGATTTAGTTTATGTTGGAGAGTATTCGGGTTTTTCCCCATCCGGGCCGCTAAAGCAGGAATTCCACCGTTGTAGTCATGCGCAACGTGATAGGCGGCATCATCTACAGAGAATAATTTTTTAGTATCAAAAACTTTGGCGTTTTGTCCCATATGTCGTCTATTTATAAAAAAATTTCCGTATTATTCTTCCGATCTAAATAGCATTAAAAAATCAATAAACGCTTTAAATACCCTTTAACTGCCAACCTCTTATAAAATAAGGTGTGAGCTTCATAAAACGACCAAACAATGATTCTAAAGAATCTCTTTGATTTCATGGAATCATAAATTCATTATAAAATTATGTCAACACTACATTCATCACAACCGGCTGAAGTTAGCCATAATTTGAACGCTATTATTCGGAAAAATCTCAAACACCTAATGGAAAGGGCAGGGATAGATGCCGCTGAATTGAGCAGGGAGTTAGGATTTGCAATCTCAACACTGAATGTAATAAGGCGGGGGAGTGGCAATCCAACTATCGCCACTTTAGAAAAAATTGCCGATTACTTTAAAATCAGTGTGTCTGATTTAGTCGGTGACCATTTCAGTGAAGATATAGGAACAATCGTCTGTGAGGTGCCACTAATAAGCTTTGGCTCGCTCGACGCCCACCTAAACAAAACTTTTATACCATCCGACTATTATAAAATCGAGTTAGATAATTCGCGATCCTTGGGGGGGGTTTTCACGGTAACAGTTGATCGTAACGGTCTTGCACCTTTTTTAGAAAAGGGGTCAGTTCTAGTGGTCGACGAAATCACCCAACCCAGAGATATGGATATTGTTATAGTGAAGATGGGCAACCATGTGCCATGCGTAAGGCGTGCACTCATCCATGGCGATTCATATATTTTTTCAAAATTAGTCGATACAGATGCCGATTCAGATATACAGCCCAGCATCTTTAAGATTATCGGGGTGGTAATAAAAATAATTATTAATTTTGAAGGGAAATGAAAATCTCTATCTCCGCAAGTAGAGAATTTTTTCTCCTGCCACCTCAGCACTTTCATTTTCAGAAAAACCAGCCTCTCTACAGTAACTAAACCCCTCTTGGTAGGCAACCATAGAAATGTCAGCGCTTCTTAGGCGATCCAGTAGGGTCTTATCATTCATTAGTTTCTTGCCAGAAAGAACTCTGATTTGGCCATTCAAAAATATTTTATATTGCCTATCTCGCATTATCTCGCAGATATAAATCTTTTTCTGCACCTGTTTGCGCTGATAGTTATGAATAGCAATTTTGATAAGATCCTTAGGGCTAATATCAGTGCACATGCCTGGAGTATTTAATATTTTATGGTAGTCCGCTTCCACATGACCGTGCCCACCATAAACTTTAAGCCTGTACATTTCTAAGTTAAGAGTTTCCAAACATGTCTCATCTAAGTGCAATGTATATCTTGGGGAAAAAATGCTCTTTATTTTTTTAAAAAATTCCATACTTGGGTAGGTCTCATCTCATTTTTCTATCGTAAAAATCATTCTAGATACACGGCAAATTAAAGCAATAAGGTATGCAAGGTAAGGAAACTAAAGCCATACGCTTATGCGCCATGCCAAACTAAAACTAAAACTAAAACTAAAACTAATTAATCTAGAATAAAGAGTATTTCATAAGAATAGGGGCGCAAGATATACGTAAAAAATACCTACCAACAAAAACAAGAAGAGCGGAGAGTGCGAAATATTTATTAAAGATAAATATATTTATTGGAATATAAAAATTTAGTAGCGCCCGAAATTTATTACTTAAATAGCCTAAACTACTTGCTACTCTGTGCACCATGCTGCATATATTAAAAATATAAATTATTCCAATTAATTATAAAAATGATTTCAATTAATGCTTTCGAAAAACTAAAGATAGACGCAAAAAAAGACTCAACGATAGGCATTGCTATTACGACGATGCTTGAAAGCGAGGGCCTATCTTTTTATGCAACAGAGCTTAAATCACACACAAAAATCACCCCTCATTACCATAAAAATGGAGAAGAGGTCTATATAATTCTGCAAGGTTCGGGTGTTATGCATACTTTTTCTCATACAGAAGGCATTACTAAAACAGAGGCAGTAAAAACAGGTGATGTATTCAAAATAGCATCGTATGTTACGCATCAGCTAGAGAATAATAATGATAGCAATCTGACATTATTATTCGCATGCCCACCTAGCCACTTATCAGAAGATAGATTTGTTTCAGAGCCCATTATCTCTATGAGTGGAGTGTAGTTATGGAAGAAAAAATTAGTCCTCAGTTAAAAGCTGCTTTTGATGCTATGCCAGGGTGTTGGGGGGCAAAAGACAGCAATTCCGCTTTTTTGTACGTCAATAGGTCATATAGTGATTTGATAGGTCTTAAGCATCACATGGATGCAGTTGGCATGACAGACTTTGATATGCCTTGCGATACCGCTGCATGCGCACACCTATTTCAAGAGCACGATAAACAAGTAATGAGTTCTGCGCAATCAATCAAAGCCCTTGATATCCATCCATTTGCTAACAATCAGTGGCGAGCATATATTTTTTCGAAAAGTCCACTTTATTGTGAGAATGGCAAGATCATCGGTACTATTTTTCATGGAGAGGATATAACATCCTCGAAAGTCTTAGAGCTTGGACTGATACTTCATCAACTTGATCTTCACAACAAACCGAAAAAAATCCAATTAAGCGGTACTTATTCAATTGGCAGCGGGGGCGGCATAGCAAAACTTACCGAGAGAGAGTCTGAAATGCTTTTTTTTATACTAAGAGGAAAGCAAACAAAATATATTGCTCAAATGCTAAAAATATCTGACAGAACAGTAGAAAAACATATGGAAAGTCTAAAGATAAAGTTCTCCGCCTTGTGTAAAGCCGACTTAGTGGATTGCGCCGTCAAATTAGGGTACTCAAACCATATCCCAGAACGCCTTTTCTCCTACCAATTATCCGCAGTATTGAAGGAAGACTAAAATTTCCATTTTTAAATCGGCCACCGAAAAAGGCCTCACAGCAACCAAAAAACGCTCGCGTCGTTCAAAAGTGGATGTTTTGACCTTACAAAAAATTTCATCTAGCCTTTTCTAGCAAAAGGATTCTCTGTTTAGTGGGGTGACGGCAATTTGAACCTCGCTTAAAATTCGGCCAGCTCTAATTTGGCAGCTCCCGATGCGGCTCACCACAGCAAACAGAGGGGTATTAACCATCCTCTCCCAGCAGATCTCTTTCATCAAGCCTTTGCTACAAGCGGCGGCGGGGAGAGATTAAACTTACGGCAGCACCATAAAGATTGCTGTGCTGCATCTATTTTTTATCACAATCGCATCCAACACCACTACAAAGGTTGTTTGATTTTATAGAATCATAAGATTGCATAAAATATTAAATGATGATATAAAATTACAACTTCATCCTATTGAGTCGCAAACTCTATTTTTGTGCAAACTTATAACTTGAGATTTTTGCAACAAAGGCACACGAATATTTAACAGCTTTAAAAAATGAAATATAAACAACAGGAGCTGCAAACATGAGAGAGCAAGAAAAAATTTTAGTCAGTGCTATTGACGCTGCAAAACTTCTATCCATAGGACGCTCAACATTCTTCATGAAAGTGAAAGCAGGTTTATTACCTCAGCCGTGCCGAACCATTGGACGAGCCAAGTGGCGCGTTAGCGAACTTCAGAAAATTTTTGAGACATCAGCCACTCCGACCACCAAGCCATAAGTTTTTGACGTTGAGGAAAATATTCAGCACGATTATATGCAGCTCGAACAGCATCTATTTCTTTATGGGCAAGCTGACGTTCAATAACATCATGTGAAAATCCAGATTGCTCATTAAGCACTGTGCTAGCCAGCGCTCGAAACCCATGAGCAGTCATTTTTCCCCGATACCCCAAGCGATAAAGCGCAAAGAGAAATGTATTCTCGCTCACAGGATGCCCTGGGCGAAGTGGTGACGTCAGCACAAAATCAAACTGTCCTGCATGCAAAGCAAGCTCATCAAGAAGATGTAAGACGGGTGCACTAAGCGGTACTACATGAGGTTTACGCAGCTTCATACGGGATTCGGGTATCACCCACACCGCCTCCTCACGTTTTATTTCATCCCAC
>JADYYQ010000161.1 GCA_020853585.1 Ottowia sp. | reverse complement strand
TTTGTCCGCCACGACCGCCAACCTTGAAGTTTTGCCCGTCTGATGACGAGGTTTTCCCCGCCCCCCAGTGCGCAGCAAATGGCAAGCGGTGTTGGAAATTAACCAGTTCGGCTAGCCCTTTAGAATATGATTCATCACGAACATGCCAGGCTCTTAGCGTGTCGAGTTTACTGAAAGTTGATCCAGGACATGCTTCTGCCATTTTCGTCAATCCAAGATTGATGGCGTCGGCTAAAATGACTGTTAGCAAAGCCGCCCTGTCTTTGGGTAATGCATCGGTGCGCAGGTGCGTAAAATGCCGTGTAAAGTTTGTCCATTGATCGACCTCAAGCAATAATTCTGTAATTTTTGGCCGAGGTATCACACCAAAAATAATTTCCTCAAGGCGTTCAGCCTCCTCTGGCACACTTTTTGTAAGAGGCTTGATCTTTAACAACTCATCATCAATCTCAGCATCAGGTAATTCTCCAGAGGCTGCCAGTCGCTCGACTTCGCTTAATTTCTGTTTAAGCAGTGCCAATCTGGCTTGTAAATAACGTTCTCCATTCGTATCAATGGTAAGCGATAAATTGTTCGCATCGTGCAGTGTTTTAAAGCGTGTTTGTGGCAGTAGATAATCTTCAAAATCTTTGAATTGTCGAGAACCAGGAACCCACATATCACCAGAGCGCAATGCATTTTTTAGTTCAGACAGGGCACATAATTCGTAGAAATTTTTGTTAATGCCATCATCTGTCAACACATGTTGTTCCCAACGTGGTTTGATAAAAGCAACAGGGGCATCTTTCGATATTGTTCTAGCGCCTGCTGCATTCATCGCCTTGATAGCATCAATACCATCAAGCACTTGCTTTGCAACGGGTGCTGCTTTAAAGGAAAATGCTTCCAGCAATCGCGGGCTATAACGTCGAATCTGACGGTAATCGTCGCCAATTAGATGAAGGTGGTCGAATGACTCTGGTTGTGCTAATTTTTCCGCGTCTGTAATACTTTGCGTAAAGGTATCCCAGGAGATAATCGCTTCAATTGCGGCATACGCATCCGCACCAATTTTACGTGCATCAATCAGCGCATTACCTACACGTGAATATAGCCTTACTTTTTCGTTAATCGCCTTGCCTTTGTTGTGGAAGGACTCCTTATGTTTTCGTTTCGCATCAGCGAAGAGTTTGCCAATAATTCTGTCATTTAAATCAAGTATCTGATCAATAACTGTAGCTTGCGTATCCAATAACACTGCTACCAGTGTTGCATGCCGCCGTGTCTCTTCTAGATCACGCAGATGTTGAATGCTCATCTGCGCGCCTTCCCTAGCTAATTGGGTCAAGCGGCTTTGATGCACCACCTTCTCCAGTCCAACTGGCAAGCCAATTTCCCGAATGGCATGAAGGCGCTCAAGATGTATCAGGATGCGCCGTGCTTTTGCTTCACCGGGGGGCTGGCGTAGCCATGTCAATATAATGGTTCGCGCATCAACGCGTGGGGTGAGGAGCGCATCTAGTTGTGTGTACTGTTCCTCAGACAATTCTTCTGTTAAACGTTCGTAAAATAAACGCGTACCACGCACCAAAGCTTCTGCACAGAGACGGTCGATAACCTGTGCTGGTGGCAGGATGATGTGGTTATGGCGTAATACTTCGATCAATTGCTGGGCAATTACTATCCCCTTGTTTGTCTGGAGTGCCAGCTCTGTTAGCGTACCGCGCTGCTGTCGGTATTCTGATATCGTGAATGGCCGATAACCACATGTAGCTTGCAGCTCAAGCGCATGTTCGCGGCGTGTTTCGTCACGCTTACCGTATTCATCCCATGCTGCAGGTTTGATACGCAACTGCTGCGATACGTATGCCAGGATAGTATATGGAGGTGCTGCATCCGATGCCATTGCATAGCCGGGATAACGCAAATAGCACAGATGGATGGCGAAGCCAAGTTTGTTGTGCGCGCCACGCCGCTGACGAATGATAGACAAGTCTTGTTCGTCAAACGTGTAGTACCTGGCAATTTCTACTTCTGATTCTGGAAAGGCCAACAGTGCTTCAAGCTGGATATCTGTGAAAAGTGATCGTCGTGGCATGCGTTACGTTATTGTTCTCAAATATTGGTATAACGTTTCTCGACTGATGCCAAAATCACGTGCGACCTGTGTTTTTTTATCTCCGCTTTGAATGCGGCGAAATAGCTCGGTTGTTTCTATATCTGAAAGCGATTTTTTTCTGCCACGATAAGCGCCACGTTGTTTTGCCAAAGCAATACCTTCACGCTGGCGCTCTTTAATTAAAGAGCGCTCAAACTCGGCAAACGCCCCCATGACGGAGAGCATAAGATTAGCCATAGGCGAGTCTTCACCAGTAAAGCTCAGATGTTCTTTAATAAATTCAATGCGCACCCCGCGTTGTGTCAGTAATTGCACGACACGCCGCAAATCATCAAGATTACGCGCCAAACGATCCATGCTATGGATTACCACGGTATCACCCATACGTACGAAACGTATCAGCGCATCCAGTTCTGGCCGCTTTGTATCTTTACCGGATGCTTTGTCGGTAAATGTGCGATCAACTTTTATACTATCAAGTTGGCGTTCGGGATTTTGGTCAAAAGTACTGACTCTAATGTAGCCAACACGTTGCCCTATCATGAGTTTTCCTGAAAAGTGTCAGGGTGAAATCTATAACCTTTTACTATGTATGTCAATTTAATTATATTTAAACCCTATCCTGACATTTTGGCACAAATAGCCTGACGTCATTTTAGGGTATAGCTCAAATTGACAAATATATACGTTTCTACATTACTTGATTAACGGCATTTTTTGTAGTAATGTATCTACATATGAAAGGGGCTGCCATGACCATTACAACGCTATCCAGTCGAGAATTTAATCAGCATGCCAGCGATGCTAAAAAAGCGGCCAATAAT
>JADYYQ010000160.1 GCA_020853585.1 Ottowia sp. | reverse complement strand
CCTTCATACAACACAAAATCCATTTTATTGCGGCCCACCGTCTCACGTATGGCTGCCTCAGCTGCTTGCACAACAGATGACTCTGCATCGCGGTTATTAAAAAGATACTCTGCCGCATCTTTAAGACGGTATTGCACGCCAAATTTAACATCAATAATATTTTCATCTTCGGTAAGCATCGATGAGTCTTTAAGATTTGCCGAGCGAATCAATGTAGGACGACCAATCTCAACTGAGCGCACAGCCGATACATTCACCACTTCATGCGATTGAATGGGCCATGGTAATCGCCAATTAATCCCTGAACCGGTCGTATATTTAAATTTGCCAAACTGGAGCACAACACCTACCTGCCCCTCTTGCACGATAAATAAACCGCTTGCCAACCAAACACTTACCACCACCAGGGCAATAAACCCCATTCCCATGCCGGCAAAACGTCCCTCGGGCGAAACTGGCCCACGGCCACCGCCCTGTTTTCGGCCGAACAAACCGTTTAGTTTATTGTTGAAATCACGCCATACCTCATCTAAATCAGGCGGACCTTGAGGCCGCTCAGATCGAGAACGATTCTCCGCGTCCTTCTCTTTATCGCGCGCACCGCGCCCCCAAAGAGGATCACCCAATGAAAATAAGGCACGCAAACGCGTAAAGAAAAAATGGGACAACACAGTAGCAGCACGCATAACAGTTAAGGATATTCTCATTTCAGTATTTTATCGCAGGCTAAACCATCACTACTCGGCGCATTCACAGTACCACTCACAATCTGGGCTAACACAGAGCGCAATGCATCAACACCCGCCCCATCTTTCGCACTAATAAATATGCGCGAAGGCCGACCCAACTCATCATATTCGATGCGCGGACTATGCGCTAGCTCAGAAGCCAAGTCAATCTTATTCATCACAAGCAATTGAGGTGTACCTAGTGCATCAATTTCGCTTAGCACCTGATTTACTTGTTCAATCTGCTGAGCGCTCTCATCACTTGACGCATCCACAACATGCAAAAGGAAATCGGCATGCGCGGTCTCTTCAAGCGTTGCGCGAAAAGCCTCGATAAGCTGATGCGGTAGCTCACGAATAAACCCCACCGTATCAGACATAATAACGTTATCTTGCTCTGGTAAATAAACACGCCTTGTGGTGGTGTCTAACGTAGCAAATAACTGGTCAGCCGCATAAGTATTCGCTTTGGTCAAAACATTAAATAACGTTGACTTACCTGCATTGGTATAACCCACCAATGAAATGGTAAACACACCCCGCCGCATACGTGCACGCCTTTGCGTACCTTGTTGCTTACGCAATTTATCTAAATCCAAACGCAAACGCTTTGCCCGGGTATCCAGCATACGTCTATCAAGTTCCATCTGCGACTCACCCGGCCCGCCGCGCATACCAATTCCACCTTTTTGCCGCTCCAGATGCGACCACGCCCGTACAAGACGAGAGGATTGATACTGCACTTGCGCAAGCTCAACTTGTATTTTGCCCACATGGCTTTGCGCACGCTGCGCAAATATATCCAAAATTAAGCCGGTACGATCGATGACATGTACATTGAGAAAACGCTCGAGATTTCGCTGTTGCGCAGGTGACAAGCTATGATTAAAAATCACCAGCTCAGCTGCATGTGTCGCTATCGCTAACTGCACTTCTTCTGCTTTACCTGAACCAATAAATAACGCTGGATCTGGGCGCACCCGTTTACCTGTTATGTGCGCAACCGGCAAAGATCCCGCACTCTCAGTTAGCATACGTAGCTCAGCTAAACTTTCTTGAAAATGGACACGTCCAAAATCAACCGCAACCAGAATGGCCCGCGGTCCAACAGGGGGAGCACTCAAAACTATTCTATCGCCTCATCTTCTCGAAAATTAACGGCTCGCGCAGGAACAACCGTGGAAATAGCATGCTTATAAACCATCTGTGTGACGGTGTTGCGCAACAGTACGACATACTGATCAAACGAATCAATATTGCCTTGTAATTTAATACCATTGACCAAATAGATAGAGACAGGAATATGCTCTTTTCTCAACATATTTAAAAATGGGTCTTGTAGTAGTTGCCCTTTGTTACTCATCGCATTTACCCCGTTTCCAGTATTATTAGTTTTTATGCTCATGTTACAAGCAGATCGTCCCAACAACCCAAACTCCCTCGTTGGAAAATAATTTTCATTTACTCGGCCCAATCATTTTCGTCATACAACATTTTATTGAGATTAGTTAAGTTAGCTCCTCAGTCCTCCCAAAAAACGGTTTAAACAGAAACATACAAGCCAAGATACGTCCGCTAGCCACACAGCGCCGTATAAAAATCAAATTTAAGTCGCTTGTACAAAGCACGCTCTTATTGTGACAGTTTTTTCAACTACTCGTTTCAGTATAAGGATTTCTGCTACTGCGAAGCTCAATTCTAAGCGGCGTTCCATTAAGACCAAAGGCTTCACGAAATCGCCCTTCAAGGTAACGTTTATAAGCAGCGGTCACTCCAGATAATGCATTACCATGGATTACAACAATCGGCGGATTAGAGCCTCCTTGATGAGCATAGCGCAATTTTGGACGCGAAACCCCTGAACGTCTAGGCTGTTGAAATGCAACGGCTTCAGCCAATATTCTTGTCAGCTGTGGTGTGGGTAACTTCGCCATTGCCGCAACATAAGCATCATCAACTGAACGCATCAATGGACCAATACCACTTTCTTTTAATGCGCTGATATAGTGCAAATTTGCAAAATGTAGAAACTTTAGCTTTCTCTCCATATCAAATTTAACGCGATCTCGACTATACATATCCAGACCATCCCACTTATTCACCGCCACCACTAAAGCACGACCCGATTCAACAATAAACCCCGCAATATGCGCATCTTGCTCTGAAATATCTTGACGCGCATCGAGCACTAGGACCACAACATGCGCATCTGCAATCGCTTGAAGTGTTTTAACGACGGAAAATTTCTCAATCGCTTCAAATACTTTACCTCGCTTACGCAAGCCAGCGGTGTCAATTAAGGTGTAAGGTTTACCATCACGTTCAAACTCAACATAAATCGCATCGCGCGTCGTGCCAGGCATATCAAAAGCAATCACCCGCTCTTCGCCTATCAGCGTATTAATTAAAGTCGATTTACCCACATTGGGGCGACCGACAATTGCGATCTTTGTCCCACGAGCGGGATGTGCATCCACCTCTGCCTCATCCGCACTGGGCAACCGAGATAAAGCTTCTTCAACCAAATCCGGCACACCATCGCCATGCGCCGCAGAAATAACACAAGGATCGCCTAAAGCCAACTCATAAAAATCGGCTGTAACCGCGCTATATTTCATCCCTTCCGCTTTATTCACCGCGAGCAAAATGGGACGACCGGTTTTACGAAGCTCATCCGCGATAACACGGTCTTGAGGCGCTAAACCTAAGCGGCCATCAACAAGAAATATCACCACATCAGTTTCAACTAAAGCTTGACGTGTTTGTTTAGCCATTTGCGCCAAAATGCCTTCTTTAGCGACGGGCTCAAACCCGCCTGTATCAATCACAATGAAAGGACGTTCACCTACTCGACCCTCACCATAATGGCGATCACGCGTTAAACCGGGCAAGTCGGCTACAAGGGCATCTCGCGAACGTGTTAAACGATTAAAAAGGGTGGATTTTCCAACATTGGGTCGCCCCACCAAGGCAATCACAGGTTTCATGCGAACAACCTAAAAAAACACACGACTAAAGCCATGTATAGCCATACAAACGACCATTACGGGTTTGCACAACCAAAGTATTACCCACCATCACGGGTGCTGCACTTACTGCAGAACCATCGCTCACAGCGCGCGCCAGCATCTCTCCATCTTTTGTCGACAAAAAGTGCACATATCCTTCTCCATCCCCCATTACCAACACATCATTTTTGAGTAGGGGCACACCCACATTACGCCATAGCAATTTGTCATTACGCCATAGCAATTTTCCATTTTGCGTATTAAATCCACTCACCACAGATTTACCATCACTCGCATACACGCCAGCGTTATCCATTACCGAACCTGTTACACCGGAAAAATCAGTACTCCACTGTACAACGCCCGTAGCTAACTCAAAGCAGCCTAATCGCCCTTGAAAAGCAGCTGAACAAACATATCTACCTGACACAGCAGGCATACCCGCCACATCTACTAAACGCTCAATCTCAGACACACCTTTTGATAAAGCCAAGGCAACTTCCCACACCATGGCACCATTATCTAAACCGATCAAAGCGAGCTTTCCGCCGGGAAAACCTGCAACTAAATTGTTTTCCCATACATTCATCCCAAGCGCAGTACGTAACACAAGAGAACTTGCCACACGTTGATACAACCAACGTTGCTCGCCAGTGTGCACATCAAATGCATAAATACGGCCATCTAATGTACGAACAATTACCAGCTTATCGGTAACCAACGCAGGAGAAAGCACCTCAGCGGAAACCGTTTTTTGCCAACGGGACTTGCCGTTTTCATCGAGCGCAAACACTTTGCCTTTGGTATTCACAACCACGGTTGTATTGCCATCACTAGCCGGCCCGGCAGAAATATCACCGTCAATTTGCGTTTGCCACAACACTTGCCCGTTTTTTCCATCGATCTTAGTAACTTGACCCTGCGCAGACGCGGCAATTAAAGCCGACCCCACTACCACCGGACCAAAAACAGGCACTTCAGATTTACCTACACTGATAGACCACGCAGGCTTTACCTCTACCTGCGGTTTAAAATCAAGTAACGGTGCAGGCTTTCGCACATCAACACTCGAACAGCCCGATACCGACAAGACAAATATAGATAGCAAGAGAAAACCGCGCCGTAAAAACGGCAATTGACTAAGTCGCATCACAATAAAAGCATCACTATAAAAACCATTAAGGAAAAAATACACTAAGCGCCGCCCACAATATCAAGCTTAAAGTTAAGGAGTTGGCGTTGTGCCAAAGCATTGGCATCCACTTTTTCGAGAGCCTTTTGATAAGCAGCCCGCGCTTGCCCCAACTTATTTTGCGCTAAAAAAACATCGCCTAAGCGCTCTATGTAAAGAGCGGAAAATCCAGCAGACACTTCTTTTTTAAGCAATACAAGCGCTGCATCATAATCTTTTTCGTCAAGCAACACCGTTGCCAAACGCAAACCGGCAAGCTGCCTTAAATCATCACTGATCCCATGTTGACTCGCCCACTGCAACTGCTCTTTAGCTGCTTTGTGATCGCCCGTCTCAAAAGACATCTTCGCAGCCGCCAACGCAGAAAGCTGTGCGTAAGCAGTACGAGGAAATTTAGTCTGTATATCCATCGCCACCCGCAATACTTTGGCCACATCTTTACCATATGCCGCGCTCTCAGCTTGATCGTAAAGTACAGCAGCCTCGACCGCTTGTTTGCGTTGCCAATATTGCCAACCACTCCAGCCCGCGACACTGAGCAAAACCACGAGCAGCCCTACCATAACAAACACACCGTAACGCTGCCACACTGCTTTGAGCGTATCGAGAGCTTCTTGTTCCTCAGCACCATAAACCATTTTTTCTCCTCCCACTTTTAATCATGTGCAGATGTGATGTCATCGAGGATAACGTCAACCAAGTCCGCAATTGCGACCGTTTTTTGCCAACCTCGCTTACCTGCATTGCCGTCTGGTGTACGCAAAGACTTCAACTCAACGGTTCCACCTGCAATCTCATCAGCGCCCATGATAACCGCATAAGCCGCACGACTCGCATCTGCTTTTTTCATTTGTGATTTAAAACTTGCAATCGCGCCATCGACCGAACAATGCAAGATCACATCAAGTCCGGTTTGACGCAATCTTTCTGCTAACACCATAGCGTGCGATGCGTCATGATGCACTAAATAAATATCACAGCCCTCATCTTCCGGGACCAATTTTTCTTCAGTGAGCAATGCAAGAATCCGTTCAACGCCTAAAGCCCAACCACATGCAGGCGCATTTTTTCCACCCATACGCGCAAGCAAAGGATCATAACGCCCACCCCCAATAACCGTACCTTGTGCACCTAGTTTGTCTGTAATCCATTCAAACACAGTGAGGTTGTAATAATCTAATCCACGCACTAGCCGTGGATTAATTTTAAAGGGCACATTATTGGCCTTAAGTAGCGCCTGCAACCCCTCAAAATGACGCAATGAAGACTCGCTTAGATAATCAATCAGCTTAGGTGCACCGATCACGATCGCTTGCAATTCAGGATTTTTAGTATCGAGCACCCGAAGAGGGTTGCTATAAAGGCGACGTGTACTTTCCGCATCTAGCAAATGGCGATGCTGCTCAAGATAAGCAATCAAGTCTTGACGGTGAGCCGCGCGCTCAGGTGCCTCGCCTAAACAATTAATCTCAAGACGCACCCCGCCTATTAATCCTAAATCATCCAACAAACGTTGGCACATAAGGATAATTTCGGCATCCATATCCGGACCCGCAAAGCCAAGTGCCTCAACCCCTAACTGGTGAAATTGACGATAACGTCCACGTTGCGGACGCTCATGCCGAAACATGGGACCCAAATACCATAACCTTTTCGGACCATCATAGAGCAAGTTATGCTCAATACATGCACGCACTACCGCTGCGGTACCTTCTGGTCTTAAGGTAAGTTGCTCACCATTCAATCGATCTTCAAAGGAGTACATTTCCTTTTCAACAATGTCGGTGACCTCGCCAATCCCCTGCGTAAATAGCTGTGTCTGCTCTACGATCGGCGTCGCTATCTGTTGATAGCCATAGGCACGTAACACCATACGTGCAACACGTTCAAAGTGAGCCCAAAGCACAGCATCTGTAGGCAACATGTCATTCATACCACGCACAGCAGTCACTTTGCCGCACGCAGCAACATCTTTATCTTCGTTCATAGGAAAAACTTTACTTAATTTATAGCGGCAATGTAGCGAGTGCGAACGTAGTTATCAACGATTTCTTGAAACTCTTCTGCAATCCGCTCACCACGCAAGGTTTTTACTTTGACCCCATCGATAAAAACAGGGGCAGCAGGTGTCTCTCCCGAACCAGGAAGAGAAATACCAATATCCGCTTGCTTTGATTCACCAGGTCCATTAACAATGCACCCCATTACCGCAACATGCATGCGCTCAACACCGGGGTGTTGCTTCTTCCAGATAGGCATTTGCTCACGCAAATAATCTTGAATACGCATAGCAAGTGATTGAAAAACTGTGCTAGTGGTACGTCCACAACCTGGGCAAGCAATGACCATCGGAGCAAATTGACGCAATCCAATCGTCTGAAGTATCTCTTGTGCCACGAGCACTTCTTTATCACGAGCTCCGCCCGGATCAGGCGTTAACGAAACGCGAATCGTATCGCCAATTCCTTCTTGGAGCAACACAGCAAGCGCTGCCGTTGAAGCAACAATACCTTTGCTTCCCATACCCGCCTCCGTTAAACCCAAATGCAATGGGTAATCACAGCGACGAGCTAAGTCACGATAGACCGCAATTAAATCTTGTACCCCGCTGACTTTGCATGACAGAATAATTGCCTCGCGCGACAAACCAAGCATCTCAGCACGGTGAGCAGACTCAAGCGCAGAAACAATCAGCGCTTCATACATCACATACTGACTATCATAGGGCTGAGAAAGACGCGCATTGTCATCCATCATGCGCGCCAATAAATCTTGATCTAAACTGCCCCAGTTCACCCCAATACGAACGGGCTTTTGATACTGGCACGCTACTTCAATCATTTGTGCGAATTGCCCATCTCGCCGAGCGCCCTGCCCCACATTGCCAGGATTAATTCGGTATTTGGATAAAGCCTGCGCACAGTCAGGATAATCGCGAAGCAACGTATGGCCGTTGTAGTGAAAATCACCGACCAAAGGCACATCAATTCCCATGCGATCTAGTTGATCTCGAATCTCTGGCACCGCCGCTGCCGCTTGGGGTGTATTAACGGTGATGCGTACAAGCTCGGATCCAGCGACCGCTAATGTCTTCACCTGAATCGCTGTTGCAATCACATCGACCGTATCGGTGTTGGTCATCGACTGTACACACACAGGGGCATCGCCCCCAATTGCAACACACCGATCTTTCCAGCTAACTAACACTTGGCGACTACTGCGGCGCTGACCAATCCCGGCTGCAATCATCTCAGGAAAATTATTTTTGTCTATTTTCATTTCAATGTAACGCGAACGACGACACCTTTATTACGATTAAGAACAACGGGCTTTCCGCGGAAATACACATCAGATACTCCCGTCACATCCCCTAAGACTAGGGCAAAAGGCGGTGTGCCACTCACACTTTGCTCAGTATCGGGCGCAGCAACCCCGGAGGACAATACCTTACCGCTTCCATCCCGCACCTCATACCAAGAAGTACCGGTAAATTTAATACGCAAAACAGGCACACCGGTACTCTTGGGTGTAACAGGGCCCACTGTCAACGGCGCAATCACACTCGCCATATCCATATCAGACTGCACTTTGTCAGGCGCATCACTCACAGAGCCCTTAGGAGAAATAACCGCAACACGCGGCTTAATAACAGGTGCCACCGGCGGCGTCTGAGGTACAAGCACACGCGACTGAGGAACACTATTATTTTGCGGCACGTCAGATACAGACGCGACAGATGGCTGCGACATAGCATCCGAAAAGATTGGCTGAGGCACTTCATCTGCTACGGGAGCAACGCCCACTTCTGGTATCAAACTGGGTTTTGGCGCCGCAACTAACTCCGCCGTATTTACGGGCTCGGATTGACCGACGCTCATTTGCACCCAAATAAAATAAAACAAAAGAACAGCAACAAGAAAACTGGCCGCAAGCCAAAACCACTTTGCGCCCAACAGAGTCGCACTTGAATGACGAAAGTATTGTTTAAAAACCGGCGGATGCATTCCCAAATTCATAGGGGTCGGCTCAAGATTTTTTTGCGCCGGCACATTACCCAAACTGGCTAGATCAGATTCAATATCTGCGCCCACTACTTTTGCGTAACCGCGCAACATACTGCGCTCAAACACAGAATGCGATAGTTGTAATGTTCCTGCCTCTATCGCCATCAGCTTAGCCTGTGCAATTTTAAGTCGCGCACTTAGCTCCTCCAAACTTAAACCCGTGTGCACACGCGCTTTCTTAAGACGTTGCCCCAACGACAACAGAATTTGTCCAGAATTAGGGCTAACTGGCTTAGGCGTACTCACTCGACCTGAATCTTTTTGGGATGAACTTGAGTGCGGGTCCATAGTCACAGTTTAAAAAAAAAATCTAGGCAGCGCGCACAGGGATAGTAACGACCTTACCCCGCTGTGCTAAACGCGTACGATCCTGCACTTCGCCGGCCAACTGTCCACAAGCCGCATCAATATCGTCACCTCGCGTCTTACGAACTGTCGTCACAATATGAGCGTCAAGCAAAATGCGACTAAAACGTTGAATATGTTCTCTCGATGAACATGCTAACCCTGAACCCGGGAAAGGGTTAAAAGGAATAAGATTCAGTTTGCAAGGCACATCACGTACCAAACTCACTAAACTTCTCGCATGCGCCTCGCTATCATTTACACCACTCAGCATGCAATATTCAAAGGTAATAAAATCTCTTGGCGCATACTTCAGATAACGCTGACAAGCTGCCATCAACTCAGCCAGCGGATATTTTTTATTAAGCGGCACCAATTTATCACGGAGTGCATCTTCTGGCGCATGAAGCGAAACAGCCAATGCCACCGGCAGTTCTAACGCTAAACGATCCATCATCGGTACCACCCCTGAAGTAGATAAGGTGACACGACGACGTGATAAACCATAAGCATGGTCATCTAGCATCAAACGCATTGCGCGGACAACATTATCAAAATTAAGCATGGGCTCGCCCATACCCATCATAACCACATTGCTAATTACCCGCTCATCAGGCACTGCGCGCACCATCCGCAAAGCCCACTCGGCCATCCACAGCTGTCCGACAATCTCTCCGGTTGTTAAATTACGCGCAAATCCTTGCTTACCGGTCGAGCAAAAATGGCAATTAACCGCACACCCTGCCTGAGATGAAACGCATAAAGTACCGCGCGTCGTCTCGGGAATAAAGACGGTCTCGATCGCATTGCCTGCACCCACATCTAACAACCATTTGCGCGTGCCATCGCGCGAAGTTTTGTCTGACAAAATGGTCGGCGTGTATAACGCCGCATGCTCTTTTAATTTCTCACGAAAAGACCGAGCCAAATCTGACATCGCATCAAAATCTGACAGCCCATTGTGGTGAATCCAACGCAGCAGCTGCTTAGCGCGAAACGGTTTTTCGCCCAGCCCAGCACAGTAGGCCACTAACCCATTCATATCGAAATCAAGTAGATTGGTGTGCATAGGCCGGAAAAATCTTAGCGACTGTACAAGTTCATGCCAGGAAAGAAAAATGCAACCTCAACTAGCGCCGTATCAACAGCGTCAGAACCATGGACGGCATTTGCATCAATACTGTCAGCAAAATCAGCGCGGATCGTACCCTTATCGGCTTTCTTTGGATCCGTCGCTCCCATCAAATCACGATGTTTTAAAACAGCATTCTCACCCTCAAGCACCTGGATCATAACCGGACCAGACACCATAAAATTGACCAAGTCTTTGAAAAACGGGCGCGCACGATGTACGCCATAAAATTGCTCCGCCTCTTGCACTGACAAATGCACCATTTTGGCTGCAATCACTTTGAGACCCGCATTCTCAAAGCGGGAGTAAATTGCACCAATCACATTTTTTGCAACTGCATCAGGTTTAATAATAGAAAGCGTACGCTCTAATGCCATGGAAAAACTCCAACAAAATTAAGTAGTTAAGACAAAGCCAAAAGCCCCGGATTCTAACACGCCAAGCTGCCCCATAAACAAACCTTCCACAGAGACGCCCAGCTAACGCCGCCCATATTCATGCCAATCTATCGTACAAAACCGCTTTTTCATCATAAATAGACTTAAAAAGTCGATATATCGTTTAATTTACTACAAATATGAAGAAAACCAAGCGACACGCAAGGCAAGCAAAACACATCATTCTTCCCATTTCTTGCAAAAGACACTGATACCTGAGGACATCCTCATTTAAATCCAATGTGACAACAACCTATCTTCCAACCAAAAATCGCATCCAAAGCGATCACCCCCCATTAGAAAAATATAAGGTACACAATATAGGCAAGCACAAGAAGCTCAAAAAATTCATAAAACACATCCGCATTTCGAGCTACAAACAAGGCCACGCTTGGGATACGCCGCCGGTTACACAACATGCTTGGTACATAACCCATACACAAGGTCAATCACTGCCCTCTTGAAAACAAGCCAACATGGTGCAAAATGGGGGCTTGCAATAACCACTTCTCCAAGGAGAAAACGATGAATGACATGAAAACCTACGATTTTGGCAACACAACGCTCGCAGGCAAGAGCAGCGTGCAAAACCGCGTATTACGTAATACTTATTGGCTCCTCGCCTTATCTTTAATCCCCACCGTACTCGGCGCTTGGCTGGGTGTTGCCTCGGGATTTAGTTTGTTTGCTAATAGTCCAATATTTGGCCTGATTGCATTTATGGCAATTGCTTTTGGTTTTTTCTTTGCGATCGAAAAATATAAAGACAGCAGTGTCGGCGTACTCCTTCTTCTTGGCTTTACATTCTTCATGGGATTAATGCTGTCACGTTTGGTCGGTCACATTCTTGGCTTTACCAACGGTACAAGTTTAATCATGACCGCATTCGGTGGCACTGCGCTTATTTTTACCGGCATGGCCTCTATTGCTACCGTATCTAAACGCAATTTCTCGGGACTAGGCAAATGGTTAAGCATGGGCGTACTCCTTATTCTTATCGCTGCAGTAGCTAATATCTGGTTACAACTACCGGCATTAATGCTCACTATTTCCGTGCTGGCAATCGGCATTTTTTCAGCCTTTATTTTGTTTGATATACAGCGCATCGTGAACGGTGGAGAAACCAATTACATTCGTGCAACCTTGGCAATCTATTTGGATGTATACAATATATTTACCAACTTACTCAGTTTGCTCGGCATCTTTGGCGGCTCACGCGAATAAATAATTTGCTCTCTCGCTTGACGAAAACAAATTGTTTTGCGAGAATGCCGCTTCGTCTGAACACCCACAGACGCTAGACAGTAAGCGGGAGTAGCTCAGTTGGTAGAGCGCAACATTGCCAAGGTTGAGGTCGCGAGTTCGAGCCTCGTCTCCCGCTCCAAAAATTGAGGGAAGCCATGCTTCCCTTTTTTATTCAAATTTAATTTCCCCATGGCGGGGTGGCAGAGTGGTTATGCAGCGGCCTGCACAGCCGTATACCTCGGTTCGATTCCGTGCCCCGCCTCCATCACCCGCATTACCCTATCCAGCTTAATTTAAGTTCGTGACTTCGTGATCTCACAGATCAACACCATTGTCAGGCAATATAAACGCCCTGCATAACTTACGGCACAAGCAAAATACAGCTGACCATCGCAATCAATATATACGCCATGTAAAAAAATTTGTGTGTGCTGTGTGCTGTGTGCTGTGTGCTGTGTGCTGTGTGCTGTGTGCTGTGTGCTGTGTGCTGTGTGCTGTGTGCTGTGTGCTGTGTGCTGTGTGCTGTGTGCTGTGTGCTGTGT
>JADYYQ010000159.1 GCA_020853585.1 Ottowia sp. | reverse complement strand
TAAGCTACACCCCGTTGTCGCAAACCAGTCAGCTAAGAAGATTTAGGATTGTCGCTGTACTGAGAAGGCACATAATTCTAGCAGGCTGTTTTGGAATGGTGAAGCAGGTAGTTGGGCGATCGCTGCTGCTGCTGCATCGACTTCGCGTTCTGCACATTTTTGTGTGTAGTCGAGTGCGCCACTCGATTGAATGGCAGCATAAATCTTATCAAAATGGGGCGTGCCACCTTCTTCAATCGCCTGTCGTGTTAGCGCTTGCTGTTCTGGGGTGCCATGCTCCAGCAAAAAAATAAGTGGCAAAGTAGATTTGCCTTCGCGCAGATCATCGCCAATATTTTTGCCGAGGCTTGCCGCATCTGCTGAATAGTCCAGCAAATCGTCGATGAGTTGAAATGCGGTACCGATGTGTTGGCCATATTTGGCCGCGGCTTCTTCAGTGCTGGCATTGGCTTGTGCCAGCACTGCACCAAGGCGTGCGGCAGCTTCAAATAGTTTTGCGGTTTTAAAGCGGATAACTTGTAAGTAGCGAGCTTGGTTAAGCGCGGGATCGTGCATATTGAGAAGTTGTAGCACTTCTCCTTCAGCGATGGTGTTAGTTGCATCCGCAAGAATTTGCATAACCCGAATATTGCCGGGTACCACCATCATCTGAAATGCACGGGAATATAGAAAATCGCCCACTAATACGCTGGCAGGATTACCAAACACCGTGTTGGCGGTGTGATGCCCCCGTCGGAGTGTGGAGTCATCGACCACATCATCATGCAAAAGCGTTGCGGTGTGAATACACTCAACAACGGCAGCGAGTAAGTGGTGATGTGCGCCTTCATATCCTAAGGCGCGTGCAAATAACAAGAGTAATGCTGGGCGCAAACGCTTCCCACCTGCTCCAATAATATATTTGGAGACATCTTGGATCAGGCTCACATCGGAGGCTAATTGAGTGCGGATGACGCGATCAACTTGCGCCATATCTTCCGCAATGGGGGCAAGTAAAGACGAGATAGAGGTTGAGATCAACATGGCACCGTGTAAGGAGGAGGCAATTATATGCGATCTCTTCCCTATACGGTGTAAGCATATTTTTATGCAGAAAAATATATTTTATGAAATATGTTTTGTTTTTTTATAATGAGCGTCACTAGAACAAAATTGTGGGCGTTGGTTCAACGCTTTCTAGGATGGCGGCGCAATATGCTTTTCCCATATATGGTACGTGTGGCCAAAGGTTTTTGAGGGTGGGTCAGCATTTTTCGATGGCATCAAGGTAAGTATTGAACCATGGAGGCGGTTTACTCGGTGCCTAGCGGATTGGATCCCCTGCTTTTATATATTTGATTGGTACGCTTTTTCCTGTGAGCGTTTAAAATGCCGACATCTTGAGATCTTCGCTTGATGTTTCGTGGGAATCACGATGCTTTGCGCGCAGTTCTCACTCTTACGAAAGCCAGCATGAATTTACTTTTTGAAGAAGGCAGCGAAATTAAAGCTGCCACCCTCCTTGCCCAGCAGGGCGAATCTTGGCAGGCGCAATGCATTCACGGTAGGCGTATCAAAATTAAAGAGCGTCAGGTACTGATGCAATTTGGTAGTCCTGATCCAGCGGATTTGATGGAGCAAGCGATAGCATTGGCGCGCACTATTGAGCTTCCTTTTTTGTGGGAGTGTGCTAGTCAAGCAGAGTTTTATTTTGTTGATTTAGCCAATGAATATTTTGGCGTGAACGCCCAGTCAACCGAGAAAGCCGCATTGTTATTTGCGTTGCAAGGCGCGCCTGTTTATTTTCGTCGAAAAGGGCAGGGGCGTTTTACACGTGCGCCTATTGATCAATTACAAGCGGCATTAGCGGCGCTTGATCGAAAAAAAGCGCAGGCTCAATTACAAAGTGAGTATGAAACTTTGCTCAAAGCAAAGCATCTACCGGCCGTGTTTCGTGACAAAGCGATTTCTTTACTATTTAAGCCAGATAAAAATAGTGTCGAATTTAAGGCACTCGAAGCGAGTGCGCGGGCATTGGGTATTACACCGGTCAAATTGTTAGTTGCCGCGGGGGGCATTGCTTCACCGCTTGCGCTGCATGAGGCGCGTTTTATGGCTGAGCATTTTCCTCGTGGACGTGATTTTCCTGCGCTAGCGGTGCCCAGTGTGCCGGTTGATTTACCGCTTGCTGATGTGGGTGCTTTTTCGATTGACGATAGCAGTACGACAGAGATTGATGATGCATTTTCGGTGCATGCAACGCAGCCGGGACAATGGCGTATTGGTATTCATATTGCTGCTCCGGCATTGGGCATTGCACGTGGTGATGCACTTGATATATTGGCACGTGAACGTTTGTCGACGGTGTATTTTCCGGGTGACAAAATTACCATGTTGCCTGATGAGGTGATTGGTTTATTTACTTTATCTGCCGGACAAGTGTGCCCTGCGTTATCGCTTTATCTGACGGTTGATGAGGCGAGCTGGGAGGTGATTGCAACGCAGACATGTATAGAGCGAATTACGGTTGCGCATAATTTGCGTCATAACTTACTTGACGATATCGTGACACAAGCTAATCTCAATACAGATTCAGGCGATTATCCGTGCAAGTCGGAGATTGCAGTTCTTTGGCGTTGGGCTAATCATTTGCATGAGGTGCGACAAAAAGCGCGCGCAGCAAATGGGTTACGACCCGAATCACATACTCGCCCTGACTACACTTACACCCTTGAAACCTTAGCTGATGGGGATACAAAGGTGCATATTGTGCCGCGTTTACGCGGCGCACCGTTAGATAAAATTGTTGCTGAGCTGATGATTCTCGCCAATAGTAGTTGGGGGAAAATGTTAGCGGATGTCGGGGTGCCAGGGATTTATCGTGCACAACGGGGTTGGGGTGCGGTGCGTACACGTATGCAAACTACGCCTGCGCCTCATGAAGGTTTAGGTGTTGCACAGTATGCGTGGAGCACTTCACCGTTGCGCCGCTATGTTGATTTGGTTAATCAATGGCAAATTATGGCGGTGGCAAGGCATGGTATTACCGCTAAAATGGTGGCGCCATTTGCGCCGGGTGATGTAAGTTTGATGGCAATTGCTGCCGATTTTGATACAACCTATGCAAGTTACTTACAGCATCAAAATACAATGGAACAATATTGGTGTCTGCGTTGGTTGCAACAAGAAGAGCGTACACGTGTGTCGGCGGTGGTATTAAAAGAATCAGCAGTGCGTTTAACCGATGTGCCTTTAATGGTGACATTACCTGAGTTGGTGCAGCAACCCTTAGCACGGGGTACGGATGTGCTCTTAGATATTAGTGGGATTGATGAAGTTGAGTTAACGGTGCAGGCGCGCTTACTTGAGATTTTTAATAAAACTGGAAGCGAGAATATGGAAGACCCGGAGAGCGTGGTTCCTCATATGCACACTGTGCCCTCGGAAGCGGCGCCGTGATGCCGTTAGCCGCGCCTTTGCGATTGCTAGAAACCCATTTTCAACGATGGGTAAAAGGGCGTCGTGCAGAAGAACCTTTTTCTGAAGACATTAAGCGTCGGGTACAGGTACAAAAAAATGCGCCGGCTGTTCGGCGCGCTATTTTCTTTTTCTTGCAGAATAAATTTTTACTATGGGGCATGCTGATCTCCTTTATTGTGCATGGCGTAATTTTGCTTTTGCATATCAAGTTGCCAGAGATAAGTCCATTACAGCCCACTGAGGTGCCACTTGAGGTGGTGCTGGTAAATGCACGTTCGTTTGAAAAACCTAAAAATCCCACAGTGATTGCACAGGCTAATTTAAATGGCGGTGGGGATCACGATGAGGGTCGTGCGACCACACCTTTGCCTGCAATGGCGACTGCCCAAAATGGTGCGCTGGCAAAGCAAGTGCAACGTCGTGCACAGCAATTAGCCCAAGAGCGTAAAAAATTGCTTGCTCAAAATGAAACGTCTTATTTGGGGCCGCGTACGGCGCTGGCAAGCGCGCAAGTATTGACCGAAACGGTGCCGGGTAAAGATGCCGAGAGTGTACAAATGATCCGTCAACGTTTAGAGGCAGAGATCGCACGGGAGCAGCAGCACATTGCTAAACGACCTCGTCGTTCGCAGTTAACAGCGGGCAATGCGATTGCTGCTGAGTTTGCCCAATACTATGATGCGGTGCGAAAAAAAATTGAGCACTATGGCACGCTTAATTTTCCTCATGCAAATGGGTCCCCTTTATATGGATCGCTCGTGCTGATTTTAAATGTTCGGCAAAATGGGCAGCTGGGCTATGCACAAGATGGCTACGCAGAAACAGAGACGACATTACGACGCAGCTCTGGCAACGCGGTGCTTGATCGGCAAGCGATTGCCATTGTTAAGGCTGCCGCACCATTTGGTCCTTTTACCCAACAGATGCGTTCGCAATACGATATTCTCGAAATTATTTTTACTTTCAATTTTACCCATACCGGGTTTAGTGCATCAACACATATAGAGTGACAACATAGGGTTGAGTATGGTCGGTATTGCGCGTTATGCGGTTATTGGCAATCCTGTATCTCATAGCCAATCGCCTTTTATTCATACTGAGTTTGCGCGTCAAACGGGAATTGCTTTGCGTTATGAAAAACAAAGCACCTCTTTGGAGCACTTTGCGCAAGTGGTGCATGATTTTTTTACGCAGTCCGGTTGTGGTCTGAATATCACGGTTCCCTTTAAGCAAGCGGCATATGAGTTAGCTCATACGCTTACACTGCGCGCGCAAGCCGCGGGTGCGGTGAATACGCTGAAATATGAGCACGGCACTATTTATGCTGATAACACCGATGGTGTGGGCTTAATTCGGGATATTCAAAATAATCTGGCATATAACCTACGTGGGAAAAAAATTTGTTTGCTCGGTGCGGGGGGCGCAGCGCGGGGTGTGTTGTTGCCCTTACTGGCCTGTTGTCCTGCTGCTGTATTTGTTGCTAATCGCACGGCCAGTAAAGCGGTGCAGTTGGTAGAGACTTTTGCGATGCACTTTTCGTCGCATGTAGCGTCGGTTGATTTGTCAGCCGGTGATGTGTCGCAGATCCCTACGGGCATTGATATTTTAATTAGCGCAAGTAGTGGCAGCCTACAAAATGTGATGCCGGCGATTGCTCCTCATGCATGGCCGCGTGAGTTTGTTTATGACATGGTGTATGGTGCGCAACCGAGTGCATTATTACAGTGTGCTCAAACAAAAGGTATCCGTGTCGCAGATGGTTTGGGTATGTTAGTTGAGCAGGCTGCGGAGTCATTTTTTTTCTGGCACGGTGTACAAGTACGCACACCGCCCGTGTTAGCCGCGTTACGGAAAAAATTAAAATAAGCGCATGACAAAAAATAAATACAGTAGGTGCAAGCGTCATTTGCTATTTATCTTCGCTTGTGTGGGGGGAGGCGTACTTATTTTTCAGCTTTATTTTTTCTGCACAATTGCCTTATTGCAATGGATCGATCCGAGTACGACGGCGTTTATGCGTAATGAGCGCTGGCGTTTATGTGGCATTAATTTTTTGACTTGCACGGTACAGCATCAATGGGTGCCTTATGCGCGTGTTTCACCTTATTTGAAGCGTGCCATTATTGCCAGCGAGGATAGTGGATTTGTCTATCACGATGGCTTTGAGTTTGATGCGATTAAACAGGCTTGGCAAAAAAATTTGCGTCGCGGAAAACCGGTTTCGGGTGGGTCAACAATTACTCAACAGCTTGCGAAAAATTTATTTCTGACCGGTGAAAAAAGCTATGTGAGAAAGACGCAAGAATTTATTGTGACCGCGATGCTCGAAGTCCTACTGAGTAAGGAGCGTATTTTGGAGATTTATTTAAATTCGGTAGAGTGGGGGGAGGGCATATTTGGGGCGCAAGCCGCGGCACAGCATTATTTTAAAGGTTCTGCTTCCTCTTTAACGGCTTGGCAAGCGGCGCAGTTAGCGTCGGCTTTACCCGCCCCAAAATGTTTTGATAAGCGTAAGTACTGTACTAAAGTGAAAATTAACTTTGGAGCGCGTGCAAGTATGATCGGTGCGCGTATGAATTTGGTGGCTGTTCCTGTTAATCCGTAGACCTCTTACATCACTTGCGCACGTGACACGAAATATCGATTACCTTGCAATACAGTATTCGATATGCATAGCAGAGGTGCAAGGAATCTATTAAAAAATGCGTGTACTGTCGATGGCGCGCTTGCTTAAAATAAAGTTGTAGGTATAAGCTGATATAGGGTTGTAGCAACATTGATTTTGTTGATATGCCTCTGAGCTTCTATGATTTTTCTCGCTTTTCATTTATTCACTTCCCTTTACTCGCTTGTCATTTCCCTATCCTTTTTATCGCCGTTTATTGGGATAGCGTAGCCCTTGCTGTTTTCCAGTTTGACAAAGTAAAGATGGCTATCGGTGACGCATATGCCATCTTTAATCATTTTTATTAAATTTAATTTTTCTGAGACTTGGGTAGCCCTTTTTGTTTGAAATGCTTATATCGGTATGTATATAAGTAGATGCCCTGATCTTGTTATGCATGTTCGGGGCGGTGGGGTAGGTAGATACGATATAGGCTTGCAGCCCTTATCGTTGCTCAAGATCGAGATAAAGCACGCATGAGTTTTGAGTGCTTATTTTTTTCGTCATGACCTTTAGGCTCATCCTTATATCAATAAAGTAAGTTTTTTTGTCGTCTATGTAGGGAAATCACTATATAGACGTTCTGCACTAAATGTTACTATTTGCATATAGAAGAAAAGTATCAGATTAATAACGTACAGTGCGGACTGAAGCAGAATAATTAATTTACATTAAAGGGGACGATCATGAGTCATAAGCCATTTTCTAAAGCTTCTCTCTTAGTTGTATTAGGTACTTTAGGCACAGTTGGCCTGATGCCGACATGTGCATGGTCTGCATCGACCTCCGCAAACTCCAGTGTAACGATTATTGCCCCTGTGACATTGACGAAAACCGCAGACTTGGTATTTGGTACGGTAGCACCGACAACCAGTGCCGGTACTGTTGTGATGAGTGCAGCCGGTACACGTACAGGTACAAACGTTGTGTTGTCGTCTCTTGCGGCGGGTAATGCGGCTGGTTTTACGATCAGCGGTAATGCCAACTCCACCTTTGCAGTGACTTTGCCCACCTCAACCAGTTTGACAGGTCCCGGTACAGCAATGACGGTGAATGCATTTACACGTACACCTTCTGGTACGGGCACCTTAAGTGCCGGTGGAACAGCAACGCTTGCGATTGGCGCTACGTTAGCGGTTGGGGTAAGCCAAACAGCAGGTGCCTATACCGGTACGTTTAGCGTGACCGTAGATTACAACTAGTGTATCGAGGTCGAGGAGATTGTCATGAGATCCATCAGGCGCCGTAATAGCATTCCTTATGCGATAGGGCAAAGATTGTGCCTAGTTGCTGTGTTAGGTTTACCGATGATCGCGGCGCAGTCTGCCTCAATCACAGCCAATAGCGGTGCTACGATTATTTCGCCGATGACCTTGACGAAAACGGCTGATTTGGTTTTTGGTACGGTGGCACCGACGGCCAGCGCTGGCACGGTTGTGATGAGTGCAGCGGGTGCGCGTACCGGTAGTAACGTTGTATTGTCTTCTCTTGCTGCGGGTAATGCAGCGAGTTTTACGGTTGCGGGTAACCCAAATACCACTTTTTCTGTAACCTTGCCCGGTAGTGCGGCTACGTTGACAGGTCCGGGTGCAAATATGAGTGTGGGGACGTTTACGAGTACTCCTTCTGCGACGGGCACATTGAATGGCAGTGGTTCTGCTACGCTGAATGTCGGTGCTACTTTGTCGGTAGGTGCAAGCCAGGTTGCGGGTAGTTATACGGGCAGCTTTACTGTTACTGTAAATTACAACTAATTAATTTGCTTATTTTGAATGTTATTTGATTGCAGGTTTGTTTAACGATGCTCCTGAAATAGGGGAAATGGTTAACTAGCGTGTTCGGGATGTGTGGATTTTTATACGGAAAAATAATTTCAGGTAAATAGAGTATATGGTTTCCTTAGTACCTGATTATCTTGATATGTTTTAATTAATGGTTGTGATGCGGTTTACAATGTATTGTTTTTGCATGTATTTGAGGTGACATGATCTCTTTTTATACTGCGCTGTGCAGGGGTTTGATAAGTTAGTTTAGACAAACCGTCATCTTTGATGTTTTCCTTTGAAAGGAAATTGAGATGCATAGCCTAATAGCAAAATATTGCGCCATCGTGATGTGTGACCATAGTGGGCGCTGGATGACCAAAATTGTGTGGGTAGGCAAAAGAGAACCCCACCTTGCTAAGGTGGTAGCGAGATTGTGCGCGCAGAGCCGGTGGCTAGTCAGATGTGGCGCTGCTGGCCTAATGCTGAGTTTGCTGTGGGTGGGGGGGGTTTGGGCAGACGATGGCGGTGATAGTAGCAACACAACGGTGATGGCTTATATCAGCAGTACGTCTAGCACTGCGTGGGCACAGGGCAGTGTGATGATTCTTTCGCCGATTCGATTATCAAAAATGGCAGATCTGGCTTTTGGTAGCGTGGTTGTTCCTGCGGGTCAGTCAGGTAAGGTGGTGATGAATACATCCGGTGTGCGCACGGGTACCAATGTTGTTTTATCTCCTATTGCGATGGGTAATCCCGCTAGTTTTCGTGTTCTTGGCAAGCCCAATTCGACATTTTCTGTGAGTCTCCCCGCGTCGACGATACTTTCGGGTCCCGGTGCGAGCAATATGGTGGTCAATGAATTTACCAGTTCTCCTGCGACGATGGGTCGGCTTGGTGGTCAGGGTAGTGCTGCTTTGGCGATTGGTGCGACATGGCGGATTGATGCAAATCAGCCAATGGGAAATTATGTAGGTAACTTTACTGTTACAGTGAATTACGATTAATATCAGTTTCCTCACTTTTAATAATTTAGGAAATTTTGATGATGTTCCTCGCTTTTTTTCGCTTGCGGATAAGGCGTATACACCCGCTGTTGCGCGTTGTTTGGCTACTTTGTTTATTGACTTTCTCAACGGGGATTCGGGCAAAAATTTTTAGTAGTAGCGCGACCACTAAGGGTGCAGCAACGGTGGTGGCTACCGTGACCTTGGTTAAAACGGCTGATCTTCTTTTTGGGACAGTTGCCCCTACTTCATCTGCGGGCACGGTCACGATTAGCCCGACAGGCGGTCGTACAGGATCAAATGTAATGTTGTCTGCGACGGCTTTGGGTAATCCAGCAAGCTTTAGCATTACGGGTGCGGCTGGCGGGGGATTTTCTATCGTGCTGCCTAGTAGTGTGACGTTGACGGGTCCCGGTACTTCAATTCAGTTGACGACCTTAACAAGTAATCCTTCCTCAGTGGGTACATTCGGTGCAGGTGGTACGGCAACGTTAAGTGTTGGGGGAACATTAGGTATTTCCGCTAATCAAGCTGCGGGCGTATATTCTGGTAGTTTTAGTGTGACCGTTAATTATAATTAATCGAAACATCCGTGCTGAGGCGCTGTAAGAATATAAAAATATCTGGCTTTGCGCGCGGCCGATTTTAGCTCTTATCATCTTTACTCAGGTTATTATGGACTCATCGATTGTTGATGAAAATGCACTTGGGTGGATGGTTTTATATAGCGATAGCATAAAAGGTGATTTGGTTTTTTAACGTAAATCACAAGATCTAAAATGAGGGTGTGTTGAGGTAGTTGAGTGCTAAATAGATGGGTATTTTTAACCCGCCCAGTCCACGAAGAAGCTAATTCAAAAAGGGTGCGATGAACATTCACGTTGTGCGGTCTCATGCCTTATTATTTTGGGTAATGGTTGTTTTTTGTGCGCCTGTTTATGCGATTGGATTGAAGATTGCTACGACGCAGTCATTATCTTTTGGCTCATTTGCGGCAGGCACAGGTGGGACGGTGTTGCTTGCAGCGACAGGGGCACGTACGAGTACGGGTGGGGTAACGCTTTTATCGAGTAATTCGGGCACTGCTGCGCAATTTTTGGTAACGGGATCTCCCGGTGCATTTAGCTACGGTGTCACTTTGCCTACATCTACCAATCTCACTGGACCAGGCACTGCGATGGTGCTTAACCAATTTACCGTGAGTCCAACGAGTGGCTATAACACCGGGATGGGTGGTCAGACTATCTCAGTCGGTGGTACGTTAAGTGTAGCCAATAATCAAACAGCCGGTAGTTATAGCGGGTCGTTTACCGTTACGGTTCATTTTCCGTAATAACACATGAGGTGTGTCGCGATGGGTGTACCTAAGTATTTCATTGGATTCCTGGTTTTGCTTTTTGCTTTTTCAGTGCAAGCGGATTTATTGTTGAGTCCAAGTCGTTTGGTACTTGAAGGAGATCAGCGTTCAGGGGAGCTCGATATCGCTAATACGGGACCAGAGACGGTGATTTACCGCTTTCATCTTGTTAATCTGCGCATGAGTGAAACGGGGCAGGTGGAGATGGTGAAAGAACCCGCGGCAGGTGAGTTGTTTGCTGATAACTTTATTTATTTTTCGCCTAGACAAATGACCTTGCTGCCTTACAGTGCAAAGGTGATACGTATTGGTGTACGTAAACCAAAAGATTTAGCTGTGGGCGAATATCGTTCGCATTTGCTTATTGAACGGATTCCTGAATATACCGATATCGTAAGCTCTAGTAAAAAAGGAATTCAGATTCAAGTAAAAGCACTGGTCAGTGCTACTTTGCCTTTGATTGTGCGGCATGGGGAGATGGTGGCCCAAGTTAAGATAAATGATTTTTTATTTAAACCTGCGGTAGTGGGCACTCCGGCTGCATTAAGGTTTGCATTAAGACGTAATGGCAATAGTTCTGTTTATGGTGATCTTACGTTTGATTTTGTTTCACCCGCAGGCGAGACCCGTCATATAGGTCGTCGTGAGGGGATTGCTATTTACTTTCCTAATACGCATCGTCTGATGCATATGGACTTACCAGATTTAAAGCCAGGCAAAGGTAAATTAGTTGTGTCTTACTGGTTACCCGAATCAACGCAGGACAGTAAGCCTTTGGCGCAAGCGGAATATATCTTTTCCGAATAAATAGAGATTCTCTTGTGAGGTGGTCATACGCCGTACTGCGTGATCTATTGCCTATTGCATTTCTCGTGTAACGGCTGTGTTATGTGGCGATCGCTTATTTACAGTGCAGGGATGGGTTGTTTTAGATGGTCGCGTGCTAGCGCGTAATCTGGAAAAATCGAGGCGACGATTTGCCAAAAACGCGGACTATGGTTCATTTCTTTTAGGTGTGCCACTTCGTGCGCGACTACGTAGTCGATTACTGTTAAGGGAAAATGCAGCAGGCGCCAATTTAATCGGATATGTCCATCGGCTCCACAACTTCCCCAGCGTGTCGTGGCGCGCGACAATGAGAGTCGTGTGTAATGCACCCCTAATTGTTGTGCATAGTGATTGAGTCGCTGGGTAAATAAAATTTTGGCTTGTTGTTGCAGCCATAGATGGACGTGATTTTTAATTTGTTGAGGGTTTGCTTGTGTGGATAAATTGAGATGCAGAATAGTTGCATCAATATTAAGCGTGGTTTCGCTAGCTTTTTCATCAAGAAGAAAAATAAGTTCCCCCCCTAAATAAGGTAGTCGCCCCCCTGTTTGCCATGTAATTTGTGGCACGATTGTGCGCGCGTTTTTTTCTTGCATTGCGGTTAATTTAGCGACAATCCATTTTTGTTTTTCTCTCAGGGTGTTGTCAATTTCAGCCTGTGGTACCCACCGTGGTGCGACGACGGATAGGCCGTGCTCATCAATGATAAGGCCAATGGTACGTCGTGCGGAACGCTTGAATCGGTACGCTAAAACTTGATCGGCTAAGTGGATATGACGAAGCTTATGGTCTGTGTGAGGGGCATCGTTGGCTGTATTGGGAAGGATACTTGGGTTAAGTAGATTTTTTAGTTGCGGCATGATGATGGGTGTTTAACGATAACAGTCTGCATCGATGACGCGCATTTCGCGTTCGATCCAGCTCTCAACCTCGTGGTTGAGTTGTGTAATTGTTTTTCCTTGCGATGAAATAGCGGGCCCAATAGAAATAGTCACTTCTCCCGGGTATTTCAGGATGGTGTGACGTGGCCAGCAACGTCCGGCATTATGTGCAATAGGGAGGACCCATGCATTGGTCTCAATTGCTAATCGTGCTCCGCCTACTTTATAGCGACCTTGGGTACCACTGGGTATGCGTGTGCCTTCTGGAAACATCATGATCCATGCACCTTCTTTTAAGCATCGTCTTCCTTGGCGTGCGACAGACGCAAAGGCAATATGACCGGCCTGACGGTCGATATGCACCATGCGTAGCAGTCCTAATACCCAGCCAAAGAAAGGGACGTAGAGGAGCTCGCGCTTAAATACATAACACAAACGTTTAGGGAGTAAGGCAACATAAGCGATCGTTTCCCAAGCAGATTGATGCTTTGATAGTACAACGACGGGCAGCGATTGGGCGGCGATGCAATGTTCAAACCCGATAATCTGGTAGCGAATACCGCATAATTTTTCTGCGACATAAATGACTGGCCGGCACCAGCCACGCACCATCGTATAGCGATGGTGCGTTGTTAGAAAAGGAAATGCGATTAAGCAGGCACAAGCATAAAGCGGTGTGTATAAAATCAAGAAAAATAAAAAGAGAATGGAACGTATGCTTTGCATCTAGCGATCCTTTAATAAAGCGGTGGCAAAGGCTTGTAAGTCAGTATGAATATGGGTGTTTGCGGGGAGGTTTGGGTGGTGTTGGGTTTTAAGACCTTTACCGGTTAGCACTAAATGAGGCGTACAGCGTAATATTTCCGCTGCTTGTAAATCGCGCAATGAATCTCCTACAACAGGGACGTCCGTGATATTGATATTTAAGCGCGTGCTGATTTGCTCAAGTAATCCCGGTTTTGGTTTGCGGCATAAGCAGGCGTCATGCTCGGTATGTGGGCAAAAAAATATAGCATCAATATGTCCACCTAGATCAGCTAACGCACGGTGCATTTTTGCATGAATCGCATTGAGTGCTGTCATGTTAAATAATTTTCGGCCAATACCCGATTGATTTGTTGCTATCACGATGCGGTAGCCGGCCTGGTATAGCTGTGCCATGGCTTCGAGGCTACCCGGAATGGGAAGCCATTCATCAGGTGATTTGATGAAGTTATCGGCATCATGGTTAATAACGCCATCACGATCTAGGATGATGAGTTTTCCCGGCATAGCGTACTGTAAAGTTAAACGACAAGTCTTGATAGATCGGCAGTGTGATTCATCAGTGTATGGAGCTCGGTAAGTAGCGCAATACGATTATCGCGTAAAGCCTTATTTTCTGTCATGACCATCACGTGACTAAAAAAATGATCAACGACATCACGCAGACTAGCAAGCTGGCACAGGGCGTCGGTAAAGTTGTGTTGTGTGAGCGCTTGTTCAATGGGCGCTCGTACATCTTGGAGCGCTTGATATAAGGCGAGCTCACTGGGCTCTTCGAGTAGTGCGGTATCGACCGTATGTGTTTGTGTTTGCGTTTTCTTTAGAAGATTACTAATGCGTTTGTTGGCCGCTGCAAGTGCGGGTGCTTGGGGCAGTTGTGCAAAAGCACGCACCGCATCTAATCGTTTTAATAGATCGTCGAGATAAGCGGGTTGTTCCGCTTGTTCAAATTTTGCGAGGACGGCTTCGACTTCTTGTGTTGTCCCACCTTGTTCACGTAAATAGCTACGCATACGGTCAAGTAAAAAACGATAGGCTGCTTGAATAATGCTGTCCCAACCTTGCGTTGGGCATTGTGATGCGTCAAAGCTTTCTGCTGCATAGCTCAGAAGTGTCTTGATATCGAGTGGACAATTTTTTTCGGCGAGAATACGCACAATACCTAAGCCGTGACGGCGTAGCGCATAAGGATCTTTTTCTCCACTTGGGGCTCCGCCCACACTCCAAATACCGATAAGTGTTTCGAGTTTATCGGCGAGGGCGACACTCATGCTGGCTAAGCCAATATCTGCGCTGACTTGCTGTGCGGGTAATGTGTCACCGGCAAAGCGAGGGTGATAGTGTTCGCTACAGGCCAATGCGATAGCTTCGGGCTCGTGCTCAGCGCGTGCATAGTAAGTGCCCATTACGCCTTGTAATTCGGGGAATTCGCCAACCATCTGTGTGAGTAAATCGACTTTAGCCAGGCGCGCGGCGCGTTCTGTTAAGCGAAGTTGCTCAGGCAGTTGGGTGAGGTCAAAGCGCATCGTGTGCGCGTGATGATGTGATGCTGCTGCACTTGTTTGTACGATATCGGTTGTAATGTGTGTGGCGATGTGCACGAGTCGCGTGCACCGTAGAAGTTGGCTGCCTAACTTATTATGATAGGTCATGCTGGCTAGCTGGGGAATCCGTTCGCTTAATGTTTTTTTCTGGTCTTGCTCAAAGAAAAACTGTGCATCGGCTAAACGCGGTTTAATCACCCGCTCATTGCCTTCAATAATTGCTTGAGGCGTATCTGTTTGGATATTAGAAACCACTAAAAAACGGTTGTGTAGTTTGCCTTGTGCATCGGTGAGTGCAAAATATTTTTGATTGGTTTGCATGGTGAGAATCAAGCACTCTTGAGGGATGCGCAAGAAATTTTTGTCGAAATGGCAAGTGTAGATGGCGGGCCATTCGACTAGGGCAGTCACTTCATCAAGTAAGGTGTGAGGCATCAATACTTGATCTTTGCCAGCAGCGTGAGTGAGCTGTTCCAAAATAATGTGCTGTCGCTTGGCATAACTGGCGATGACTTTGCCTTGATCGTGCAATACATCTGCATAGTGATCGGCGTGATCAATGTGAAGTGCGCCCGTCGATAAAAAGCGATGACCTACCGTTGTTCGGCCCGCTTGTAGTCCGAGAACACTCACGGGGACAATATGTTCTGCATGCAGTGCAATAAGTTGATGCGCAGGGCGAACAAATTGCACATCTTGTTCTTGTGCTGTACCCGGATGGAGCTGGTAACTCATCACTTTGGGAATCGGCAGTGTTGTGATGGTTTCTTGGAGCGCGATTTGGAGTCCTTGTGCGAGGGTCAGTCCAGGTATATCACGCGTCAAAAATAAATTTTCGATTTTGTTGTTTGTTTTATTGTCAACTTTGTCATCGCTCACGCGTTCAAGTTGGTCAATAGGGAAATCTGGACAACCAAGGGCATTGAGTTTTTTGATCAGGGCTTGACTAGGTTGCTGTTGGGCATCGAAAGCCACACTGACGGGCAATATCTTTTCGCGTACGCGTTGTGTCGGCGCTTGTGCGAGAACATGCGGTAACGCAACCGCAAGACGACGGGGTGTGGCAAAGCTCTCAAAGCTTTCTTCTGTACATAAGCCCTGTTTTTGTAAGCGTGTGTAAATACCTTGAGCAAAGGCTTCGCCTAATTTTTTAAGGGCTTTGGGGGGCAGTTCTTCGGTCAGTAATTCGACCAGTAGGGTGGCGGACATGATCAAAGGGCAGCGTGATGAGATGATGCGGTTGGTAGGGGGAGCATGGGAAATCCGAGTTGCTCACGCGTTTGATAGTAGGCTTGTGCCACTAAACGTGAAAGTGCGCGAATACGCCCAATATAAGCTGCTCTCTCGGTTACAGAGATAGCACCACGTGCATCGAGTAAGTTAAATGTGTGCGCTGCTTTGAGTACCATTTCGTAAGCGGGTAATGCGAGTACAGGATGGTTAGCGATAAGCTGGCCTTCTGTATCGTAGGCCATTAAACGGCGTGCTTCTGCTTCATAATAAGTAAAGAGCGTGAAGAGAAAGTCAACGTTCGCATGTTCAAAGTGATAAGCAGATTGTTCGACCTCATTTTGATGGAAGACATCACGATAAAGTAGTGTGCGGTTTTGCGGCGCTGCATGGTGTGTTGGTGGTGCTTGGACCTGTGCTGTATGCGCTTGGGGGTTGGTATGCGTCCATACGAGATCGAAGACGTTTTCAACTTTTTGTAAATACATGGCTAGCCGTTCTAAGCCGTAGGTGATTTCACCTAAGATGGGCTTACAGGTGAGTCCGCCCACTTGCTGGAAATAAGTGAATTGTGTGATCTCCATGCCATTGAGCCAGACTTCCCACCCCAGGCCCCAGGCTCCGAGCGTGGGATTTTCCCAATCATCTTCAACAAAGCGAATATCGTTTTGTGTGAGATCTAAACCGAGTGCGGCAAGTGAGCCTAGGTACAAGTCCAGAATATTGTCGGGTGCAGGTTTAAGTACAACTTGGTATTGATAGTAGTGTCCTAGACGATTGGGATTTTCTCCATAGCGACCATCTTTAGGTCGGCGAGAAGGTTGCACATAGGCAGCTCGCCAGGGTTCAGGTCCGATGGCGCGCAAAAAAGTGGCGGTGTGAGAAGTACCTGCACCGACTTCAAGATCAATGGGTTGGAGGAGTGCGCAACCTTGTTGGTCCCAATAGTTGTGCAGTGTGCTAATAATTTGCTGAAAGGTGAGCATTATTTTTGAAATAAGACGTAGGGCACCAATATGGTGGGCGCTTGATTTTAGCGGGTTTTGTAAAAACGTCGCCAGGCACACCATGACAAGATAAGGGCGATGGCAATTAATAGTGGCGTATTTCCCCATCTAACAAAGGGGGTAAAGCCAGCGCGTCCTTGCACTTGTACAAGCAAGGAGCCGGTTGTAAAAGGAGGTAGCTGTGCACGAATTTCCCCTTTTTCATCAATAAACACAGTGGCACCTGTATTGCTTGCACGCAATGTCGGTAATTGCGTTTCTAAGCTGCGTAAGCGCGCAATTTGGGCATGTTGATCAATGGCGTGAGTGTTGCCAAACCAGGCAATATTAGTTGCATTAAGCAAAATATGTGCAGGGTGGGTGCGTAAACGATAAGCGATTTCTTCGCCAAATACATCTTCATAACAAATATTAGGTGCAAGGGCGACACCTTTGACTTGTAACGGTGCTTGCTCTGCTCTTCCTGAGCTCATGTCGCCCAAAGGCATGGACATTAAATCGACAAACCAGCGAAATCCCCATGGAATAAATTCGCCAAATGGAACGAGATGAGATTTATCGTAGCGATAGCCGTTCAAAGTGAGCAGACTATTGGTAGGTTGATTGTCTGGAGTGTAGGCAATGGCACCGAGCAAAAGCTGGCTGCCGCTGGTGTTGGCAAACTGGCTGAGTTCTTGCGTAAGTTGCGCAGGTAAATCGTCTAAGGCAATAGGAAAGGCTGTCTCCGGGGCCACGATAAGATCGGCGGGTGCTGACATTAATAGATCGGCATGGCGACGCAGATTGTCTGCCAACGTCCTCGGGTCAAATTTCAAGTCTTGTGCAAGATTATCTTGTAGTAGTCGCACAGAGAGAGGGGGATCAATGGCGTGCGTGAATTGTTGTTGTCGGGCAAGCCAACCGATCAGCAAAATGGTCGTAATAAAAAAGATAACGAGTTTGCACTGATGCTGAATACGGCTAAGTAAAAATGCTAACGCTGCCGCGATTGCACTCATGCCGTAAACGCCAATAAAGGCCGCATAGCCTGTGAGTGGCCCATCGCTATGCGCATAACCAATGGCGAGCCAAGGAAACCCAGTAAACAAAGTGCCACGAGCCCATTCACCTAAGCTCCAGGCACTGGCGACGACAAGTGTCATGGAAAATAACAAACGGTGTTTGTCTGGCCGGGAGAACCGAGTCGGTTTGGGATACAGACTATGCACCAGTGCAAGCGTGAGCGCTGGGAAAAGTGCAAGTAAGCCCGATAAACTACCTACTGCGGCGATAGCCAGTGCCGCGTGCATATGGCCGTATACATGTAAGCTAATGTAGATCCAGTCTATACCCGTTGCGAACCAGCCCACACCAAATGCCCAACCGAGGATGCTTGCTTGGCGCGCAGTATGTTGATTAAGTGCTAACCAAAATAAAATGGCAAGACATAGCAGCTCGAGCCACCAGGCATTAAGGGGTGCAAATGATTGTGCATGTGTGATGCCGAGCAAGAGCGCAGCAAAAACACGCAGGATCGATAAGGTGTTCGGTTTACCAAACATCGTGGGTGAGAGGATGCGCGTCACTGTTCTCGGTCGCGCAATTCTTGCGCATTTTGTAATTGGAGTGAGCTGGCACGACTGACCCGCAACATATGCACTTGGCGTGCGTCGGCACGTAGCACTTCCAGTGACATGGGAGGCAAGATAATACGTTCGCCTCGCCTTGGCATACGGCCCAGACGGTTGGCAAGTAAGCCGCCGATGGTGTCAGCGTCTTCATCATCATAGGTGGTATGGAAGACTTGATTAAACTGCGCGACTTCTGTCAGTGCGCGCACACGCCAAGTACCATCGGGCGTCAAAATAATATTGTCAGCTTCATCATCAATATCGAATTCATCCTCAATATCACCGACGATTTGTTCTAAGACATCTTCGATGGTGACAATGCCTGCGACACTGCCGTATTCATCCACGACAATCGCAATGTGATTACGATTAGCGCGAAAATCGCGTAATAAAACATTTAATCGTTTTGATTCAGGAATAAAGACCGCGGGACGCAGCATATCGCGCACATCAAAATCTTTGTCTGTGTAAAAACGAAGTAAATCTTTTGCTAGCAAAATGCCGATGATATTGTCGCGACTACCTTCGTAGACAGGAAAGCGTGAGTGCCCCTTGATTTGGGCGACGTGTATAAAACTTTGCGGCGTATCGGTAATATGAATGGCATCGACCTGTGCCCGTGGCACCATGATGTCGCGTGCGCACAATTCGCTTACTTGAAATACGCCTTCAATCATTGAGAGCGAGTCAGCATCAATCAAATTGCGCTCATGCGCTTCTTGCAAAACATCAAGCAACTCAGCGCGGGTATCCGGCTCGGGTGCGATTAGATGGCTCAAACGCTCAAGGAGTGAGCGTGTTTTTTTGCTGGCAGGGTCAGGATTCATGCGGTTGCGCAGTGGCGCAAAGTGGGATGAGGAAAAGAGGATACACCAAACTTTAAAAATAAATACGCCGGCATGGCATTCGATTGTGTGTTCGATTTTAAAAAAACAGCGGCACTATACATTACCTTTGGGTCCGATTGTTATTTCAAAACTAGATTAATGGGCATGCAATAAGGGCATTGCTAGCGTGCTGACTTGGCTTTAAGTAATTGAAGACGTTGTTTTTTGTCTTCAGTCCATTGTGCCAATTTTGTGTGTACATCAAGTGAAGCATGTTGCATTTCTTCGGCGCTGGCTAGCTGTGCGACGAGTTCTAGGCGAATGCCGTTGGGATCAAAAAAATAAATTGATTTGAAGATATGGTGATCGATGATGCCCAGCACGTTAATGCTGTTAGTTTCAAGATGTTCTTTTATTTGATGAAGCACAGAAAGCGAGGCGACTTGAAAGGCAATGTGATTGACCCATTCGGGTGTATTGGCCGATGCTGCGGGCATTACATCGTCACCTAAGTCAAAAAAAGCGATGAACGAACCATCCTGTAAGCGAAAAAAGATATGGGTGTAGGGGCAGTACTCACCTGTGGAAGGCACAGTATCACTTTGGATGATGTGGTAAAGCGGCAAGCCCAGAATATCTTCGTAAAAATGGCGTGTCTGTTCCGCATCTTTACAACGATAGGCATAGTGATGCAGTCTTAAAAGAGGGACGCCGGCGATGGGCAGCATATAGGGTTGGCCTAAATTTTTAAAAGCTCAGGGATATCGTGCTCTTCTTCGTCCTCTTCTCTTTTCATCGCTTGCTCAACACGTTTACGATTGAGTGCGGGCGCAAATAGCTCGATAAAGGTATAGATATAGCTGCGTAAATACGCGTCTTGTTTAAGTGCAATATAAGTGAGGTTGGTTCCAAACAAATGGCCAGCCGGGAGCGCGCGCAATTCCCGATCACTTTCTGCTTCAAACGACATATCGGCAGCAATGCCTATGCCTAGGCCGATTGCGACGTAAGTTTTGATAACGTCAGCATCAATTGCTTCGAGCACAATATCAGGTTGTAATTTGTGCTTATTGAAAGCTTGGTCAATTTTGCTGCGCCCAGAGAACGCATGGCTATAGGTAATAAGAGGATATTTGGCGAGCTCTTCTAACGTGACACTTTTTAAGCTTAAGAGTGGATGATCAGGTAGCGTAAAAATGCGATGCTCCCACTGATATGCGGGTAAGGTGATTAAATCTTTGTGCTCTGAAAGGGTCTCGGTCGCAATCGCTAAATCGGCCTCTTCTCGTTCGACCATGTGAGCGATTTGACTTGGATTGCCTTGTTGAATTGATAAATGAACTTTGGGAAAACGCTGCGTAAATTCTGCGATGACTTTGGGTAGCGCATAGCGTGCTTGCGTATGCGTCGTGGCAATGGTTAAGCTACCTTGGTCTTGCGCCGCGTACTCTTGGGCTACACGTTTTAGACTGGCAATTTCCTGGAGAATTTTTTCGATAGAGGCAAGGATGTGTTCACCTGGCTCGGTTAAATTACGAATGCGTTTGCCGTGTCGTCGAAAAATATCTACGCCTAACTCTTCCTCTAACTCGATAATCGCTTTGGAAACGCCGGGTTGGGAAGTGAATAGTGCTTTGGCGGCCTCCGTTAAATTAAAATTTTGGCGTACAGCTTCGCGTACGAACCGAAATTGATGTAGATTCATGGTGGTTTCCTATCTCATCCGTAAGTCAACAAGCGATTTCTTGATAATTCACTACGCTACTATGCGTGAGGTAGATACTGTTCGCCAATCGTTTCTGCCAATTACTGACCAGCATACATGAGTTTACCGATGGTACGTATGCTAAAGAATTTTTTGCCTCCCTGTAAAGTGTCATTTAATGCCGGTCTACCCAATAAAGGCTTGCCAACGCAATGAATAGGTATAGTAGCGCGGGCAAGAGGGCGGTCAGTGGGGGGGACCAATTATTGATTTGTCCTACATGACCAAAGAGGCTATTGACCAGTTGAAAGCTCATGCCAAGCATGATGCCACCAAATACTTTGATACCTATACTGCTGCCGCGGGCATGGAGATAAGCAAATGGTAGGGCTAATACCATCATAATCAGGACGGTGAGCGGGTAAACCCCTTTTTTCCACAAAGCGATTTCGTATTGTTGGCTATCTTGTTTGTTACTCCGCAGATGGCGTGTATAGCGGAAAAGGTCTATTAAGGCCATACGGTCGGGTGTGACAAGGAGGACTTCTAAAATTTTGGGCGTGAGTTCAGATTGAATCTGTAGGTTGTCTAACCGTTGTAATTTGGCTTCATGGTTAGGTACGAGATCTGTGCTGTCTTGTAATGTGTGAAATTGCGTATGGATGACTTGGTCTAATTGCCACAGCCCTTTACTTTGATACTGCGCAGTTTGTGCTTGAATAATCGATTGCAAGCGAAACATAGAATCAAATTCAAAGATATCAATACCGCTGATGTCGCGATTGGGTTGTAAGTTGCGTATATTGATAAAGCGGTTACCTATACCTGAGCTGGTTATTTTGTCTTTTACCCAAATGCCTGAGCGAAATCCTGTGGAGATACTTTGCCCCAGTGCTTGCAAGCGAATGCGTTCGGCGAGTTGGGCGGCGTAAGGGCCGAGCAGTTCGCCAATAAAATAGGTGGCGATAACGATAGGGATGCCGATTTTAAGTGCGCTACGTAATGCTTTCCCAGTAGATAGACCTGCCCCGCGTAGGATAGTGAATTCCGAATGATTCGCTAATTGGGCAAAAACATAGATGCTGCCAATCAGTGCGGCTAAGGGCAAAATTTCATAAAGGTGCGTGGGGCCTTGGAGTAATGCGTAGCCTATTGCAATGAGGAGCGAGTAACGACCTTGGCCGATGTCGCCTAGTGTGCCCAGCAAATCAAAAAAGATAAATAAGCTGACAAATGCAAGCAAAATAAACAGCGCAGTTAAATAAATTTGCTTGGCAAAATACCGCTCATATACCGAAGAAAACATCAGGCTGGCCTTTTTTTAGTGATGTTATCGAGAATAGGTCTGAGCAGTTGGTGTGACCAAGACATATTAGTGCGGCGTATAAAAAATAAAATGCTGCAAATCAATATCGCAGCCAAATGCATGGGCCACCAGCCCATACCAAAACTTATCTTAGATTGTGCCACCCATGTTTGGGAGAGGTTGAGTAAATTCATATAAATTAAGTAAATAAGTACAGCAGCCACCAAGGTATGCGAGCGTCCCAATCGGGGGTTGACGTAGGCAAGTGGAATAGCGAGCAGCGAGAGCATGAGAGCAAGGAGGGGTAACCCAATACGCCATAGTAGTTCGCCTAAATGTGCGGGAGTGGGTTGGCTAATCAGTGTGAGTGTATCTAGTCCGCGGGGAGGAGGTGCTAACGCTGCGGGGGGGCTTTGCGACGAAACCTTAACGCCGTAACGCTCGAATTCAATAATGCGAAAGTCAAGCTGACCGGGAATACCTTCATAGCGGCGGCCATGATTGAGAAACAAATAGCGATCACCGTGGGCATCTGTTTGTAGCAGGCCCTGCTTGGCAATAGTGATGCCGAGATTATGATTGCGTACATCGGTGATAAAAATATTTTCAACGTGATCGAGCGATTTGCTAATGCTCTCAATAAAAAAAACGCGGTCAGCGCGAGGCGATTCACGGAATTGTCCAGGTGCGATCATAGAGACATCATCGCGTGCGTTAAAACGTTGTTCGAGCAATGCGCTTTGACGATTGGCCCAGGGCCAAACCACTAAGGCAAGGATTGTGATGAGCACGACGATGGGCGCGGCAAAATGCAGAATAGGTTTAATAAAACTGTTGAGCGATAAGCCAGATGAAAACCAAATAACCATTTCAGCATCACGATGCCAGCGCGTTAACACGATTAGAATGGCGACAAACATTGAGCTGGCAAGCAAGATAGCAAGATAGCCCAACGTACCTAAGCCAATGAGTATGGCAACATCGGTGGGGTTGACGCGCCCATTTGCTGCGTACCCAAGGATGCGAATCATAAGTGAGGTGAGCATAATGGTTAAGATCACCATAAATACCGCACCTGTGGTGTAACGCAACTCGCGATGTAGGGATGTAGAAAAAATCATGTGTTAACTATGATAAGTGCCTGTTGCTGACGTCGTGAGGTCCCTTGCTTGAGCGCCATGTTTTTTATTAAGACAAAGAGGATGTGCAGAAAAAGTAAGTGTTAGGTGCATCGTATTATTTTTTGAATGGCCGGGTGCGTTAATGAGGGCAATGCGACAGCAGGATAAAATACATCAGTGTGCGCTGCTGCGTACGCTTCTTATTTCCCCACTATTTGGAAATGCACATGGAATTTAGCATAAAAGAAGTAGGCAATCATCGTGATGATTATGCCGCATTACTTGCCAGTCGTAGCGCGTGTTTGATTCTGGGTATGTTTGAAGATGAGCCGTTAGAGACGGTGACCAAGATGATTGATCGTGCTAGTGCGGGTTTGTTGAGTCGTTTGGTAAAAACGGGCGAAGCCAGCGGCAAACGCGATACGCATGTACTTTTGCATGAAGTTGCAGAGATGGGTGCTGCACGTGTGCTGATTGTGGGCTTGGGCAAGAAGGGTGAATTTAATGAACGCGCATGGGTCGATCGCGTACGTTACACCTTGGTCAGCGCAGAAAGCACACATGCAAATAATGCTTTATGGCTGTTACCTGTGCCTAATGCGCGTGATGTGATTTGGTCGGTGCGTATGGCAGTTCAGGTGGCACGAGCGCATTGTTATCAGTTTATTGCACGCCATCCCGGACTCAAGTCGCGTGCGCCTGCACCAAAGCCTGTTTTGAGCAAAGTCGTATTTGCGGTGCCAGTGAAACAAAAAAAATTAATTAGTGATGCGTTGACTCAAGGCGTGGCGATTGCCAATGGTATGGATTTGACGCGTGACTTGGCTAACTTGCCAGCCAATATTTGTACGCCAAGTTATTTAGCAGATCGTGCACGTGAGCTTGCGCGTAAATATTCGCTCAAGATAGAAGTGCTCGAACAAAAGCAAATGGCTGCGCTAAAAATGGGCGCGCTGCTTGCCGTCACGCAAGGCTCGGTACAGCCGCCTAAATTGATTGTGTTGAAATATCAAGGGGGCCCTGCACGACAAGCACCTATTGTATTGGTGGGCAAAGGGATTACGTTTGATAGTGGGGGTATTTCACTCAAGCCGGGCGAAGGTATGGATGAGATGAAATTTGATATGTGTGGTGCGGCTTCTGTGTTGGGTACTTTGCTGGCTGCGGTTGAGATGAAATTGCCACAAAATATTGTGGTGGTAGTACCGACTTGCGAAAATATGCCTTCGGGTGCGGCGGTGAAACCCGGTGATGTGGTGGTGAGCATGTCCGGTCAGACGATTGAAGTGCTCAATACCGATGCGGAAGGTCGTTTGATTTTATGCGATGCACTGACGTATGTGGAGCGCTTTAAACCCTCGGTGGTGATTGATGTGGCAACGTTAACAGGTGCGTGTGTCATTGCTTTGGGAAATATCAATAGCGGTTTGTATGCACGCGATGATGCTTTGGCGGCCGAGTTGCTTAATGCGAGCAAACAATCCTTGGATGGTGCATGGCGTATGCCTTTAGATGAAGCTTATCAAGATCAGCTTAAATCTAATTTTGCCGATATGGCCAATATTGGTGGCCGACCTGCGGGTAGTGTGACGGCCGCTTGTTTCTTGGAGCGCTATACGCGTCAATACAACTGGGCACATTTAGATATCGCGGGTACTGCATGGAAGAGTGGTACAGCGAAGGGTGCGACGGCGCGTCCTGTGCCGTTGTTGACGCAATTCCTATTGCAGCGCGGATAAGTGATGCCTAGGGTATTAGGTGTATTTTTAATGCTGTTTTTTTATCGGACTGCGATGTGCTCTCGACAGTAAGTGTCTTACGTGGCGTGATGTGAGTGCAATAAATGACATGCATCATGGAACGCGCGCCGTATGTTGTTAGCAGAGGCGCAGTGACTTGATTGGACGTGGGGTAAAGAGTGACGATATTTATAGTAACTATCTATGACGCGTGTTGATTTTCACTGTAATGTGGTTGATCGCTTGGCTTATATATGCCGCTTGGTACGTAAAGTTTTTGCGAGCGGCGCACATCTTGTTGTGTTGGGATCAGAGGCCGAGCTTGATGTGTTGGATGCTGCACTGTGGACATTTAGTCAAGTTGATTTTGTGCCGCATTGTTTTGGGCACCATCCACTTGCCTCACAAACGCCGGTGATTTTGGCCACGCATTTAGACGATCTACCTCGCTACCACATATTGCTCAATATCGGCGAGGAAGTGCCGGCGCTATTCGCGCGTTTTGAGCGCTTATTGGAGGTCGTGGGACTGGATGAATCGGAGCGGGTTGCTGCGCGTGTGCGATATCTTTTTTATCGCGATCGTGGATATCCACTTCATAATTTTGATCAAAAGGCGATCGCATGAAAATGGCGGAGATTCCTGTATTAACTGAGATCGTTGAGTTAGGCTCATCGCCTGTTACGCGTGATGCTGTAGCGAAGTTACTGCTTGCGCGCGCGCATTATGAGGCTGCATTGGCAAAGTTAGAGCAGCATGATTTTCCCGAGATTAGCGCGCGGTTTCAGGGGGAGATACAAACGCAACTGCAAGCGAGTGCAGCTAGTTTGGCAGAAAGTGTAAGTGAGCAATTGGGTCATATTTTGAGAGCCGAGCTGCGCTTGGCGGTGCAATCTGCGCGTGCGTGAAGAGACTTTTGCGCAACTGTTTGTAGGCCTCCTCTGTGTTGGGTAACACTTGAATCTCCCTAAACGCTTCTGTACACGTCGCTGTTCTGTTTGTTTTTTCTTGGCGCGTTAACCTCGTGGCGCTGGAGCTTCTGAAATGTGGTTAGTCTTGTGCTTGAACGCGCTTGTTTCTCTTATGTGATGGTCGATGACTAATACATTGTTTCAGAAAAATATTTCGGCTCACGTCTGCTAAGACAATTCCAGTTAAAGGAGGCGCGTGATGCGGTACGGGCAGGTAATGGGGATGGGCATAATTTTTTTGACTCGCTAAATGGAGAATGGCGTGATCCTCGGGAGTGTGATCGCACTTCATACCCAAAGTGGTGTAACGACGAATTGGATACCGCGGACGTTATCTTATTTTGATATAGATAAGAGAGCGATGAATTTGCAAAAAATAGGGATAGCGCTTGTTTTGGCTTATTAAGAGGTAGCTTAGCAAGTCTTTCTTGGACGAGCGATGCATCCAGTTTGTGACGTGCGATTTCTTTTAGTAATGTGCTTCCTTCGCAGGGCTCCCACAATAGATTTAAAGCTTTATTTTCTGTTTTTTGATGCAACCAGTGATGCAAAATATCTCTTTGCTCAGGTGCAAATAGCCAAGCGGTTTCTTCCGTACTTTCTGTCGGTGCTGGGTGGCCTTGATTGAGCAATAAGGCATATAAGGATGCGGTGCTGATATTTGCGTTGTATAGCCATGAGTCCATTTCTTTTTCTGTGAGGCTATCCATCGCTAATCCCCCGACAATGGCTTCGAGTCTTTTCGTAGGATGGGGAGATGTGCCCCATATATTAAGTATTTCAGGGGTGATGGTGCCGTTAGTGAGCGCGTCTAAGCAGCGCTCTGAGTTGGCTATCACCGGCCGTAACCGGGTATGGCCTTTAATTAAACTATTGATGGTGCTTACTTCTAGGCCGGGTGCTTTCTCAAGTAATTCGCATATCCAATCAAATAAATCATCATCTAAAGGATCACCTCGTTGGATTTTTCCAGTGAAGTAGGCTTGCATTTCGGTAGGGAGATACGTAAATACTCTGAGTGCATCGTCGATGCGCTGCATTGAAATGGAAGGCTTGCTTTTTAGTTGTGCGAGTAACCAAGTGAGGTTGGTATCCGAAATAAGATGGGCGTGTGTTAATAATTTTTCTTTTCTATACTCATATTCCGTGGAGGGTAGTGTGGCCCAAGTATCTAGGTATTTCTCGACATGTTGTCTAGGTGCAGTGTTGCATACGGTGAGCATATTTTTTAGTTTGGCATCGGACATGCGCGCACTGGATGCATAGTCGACGATATAGGGTGTGAGGGGAGCTAAGTAGGGCGAGCCTTTGTAGAGTATGGATGGCAAAAGTTTAAAAAAGCGCTGCAAAAATTGATCTGAAATCGCTGGATTTTCGATCCACTCCATCAGTGTGCCCCCATCTTCGCCATCTGCAAATTGTTTGGTATGTTGCTGAAGTAGTTGACTTTGGCTGCCATGGCCACTATCCCTCATCAGTTTGATATGGGTATCGAGAATTGCATATCCTCTTAAAAGTATGTCGATACGAATATGTGAAATTTCAGGGTTGGTAAGTAAATGATCAAGTTGATCTAAATTGATATAGGGCATCTTGCTGGTAAAGGTGGCATGTAATTTGCTGTCCGATACGCGCGTTCTAGGCATACGTATCCATTGTTCAATAATGTTGAGCTGTTGTGTTCGACTGTCTATCGCTAGCGATACCATCGAGGAGCACAGTTTTTTTCTGCTCGCAAGTAGGGTGTCGGCGAGAGCAGGGTATCTGCAATAAACTTTAAATAAATTTGGACGACATTCTTGAAGTGTTTCTTCTAATTGCCTACTCAGATCTTCGATCAATTGTTTTTTATCGGCATCCACATAAGCTTGTTGGGACGCTAGGCGCAAAGTGCGATGCTGTCCAAATGATTTTTTTAAGGATTGGGATTGCGCAATAAATTCGGTACGTTGATTTTTAAAATTTTGTTGTTCTGCTTTTGTTAGGTGAACTGGCCATAGTGCATTGTCTGATGTGATATGGGTCAAATATTGATTGACTTTACCTAATTTTGTGAGTGAGGTGGGGGCGAAATAGTCGGCGATTTTGTACCAAATTTCATGTGGTGATTTGAGTGGGGATTGCGCGATATTTGCTTTAGGAAAACTAAACAGAGCGCTTGAGCTATTGGGTTTTTGGTCGATAAATGCGTCGAGTTTGTCAGCGTGATCCAATATATATTGCGCAATTTTTTCGCGGAACACGTTTGCATTGTTGGCGAAAGCACGACTTTCTTGACGAGAGTGGGCACTCAGTGTTGTAAGTACGGCGTTATAAAAACAATCGCCATCACGGCGGATGGCGCGAGGGTGATCACGGATAACGGCTTCATAGTGATGATTGTCCAATCTGATATGGACATCTTCAGGCAGGATTTTGAGTGCGGCGTGATGCAGATCGGGCTGTCCTTGTGCAAAACGACTTTCGTCG
>JADYYQ010000158.1 GCA_020853585.1 Ottowia sp. | reverse complement strand
TCTATAACCGGCAGCGGAGACATTCAAGATTAGGTTACTTGTCTCCCGCTGCATTTACTAAAAAATTTCATGCAGCTTAAGTAGTTTTTTGAAATGCGAGTGTCCGTTATTGACAGTACACCTCATCATCGTATTAGAGAGCGCAAAAATATCCTTACCGCACAGGTATTCAGTCTCATCGTTAATGAAAAAGGTGAACAACTTACCAGCGGTGCACTACGTTCACGTTTTGATAAGGCAAGAGAAATCGCGGGCATTGATAAGGCGAGCTTTCAGTTTCGTGACCTCAGAGCTAAAGCGGGAACAGATACAGAAGATAAAAAGGGAATGGAAGCAGCTAAGAATCAGCTAGGCCACGCCAACGAAAGTATGACGCGCCAGTACGTGAGGCATAGACTCGGTAAAAAAGTAGGGCCCACAAAATAAATTTTTCACTTCAAAAGTTTTTGTAGAACTTATCTAGTTTTGTAGAACAAAAATATTAGCTAAAAACGCTGGGGTTCCTTGAGTTTATTGGTGGGTCGTGCGTGACTCGAACACGCGACCAACGGATTAAAAGTCCGCTGCTCTACCGACTGAGCTAACGACCCAAAACACAAGCCGCGCATTCTAGCAACTGTGCACTATCACTGTCAATGACATCTTGCGGATGATGCGAAAATATTCTCCATCACGCCTTATCGCACTTTGTATCATGATGATCTAGAAATGCTATTGCTGGGTAGCTTAGGCTTACAGATAGGTCTTCTCCTAGATATGCAGATTGAGTCGATATGGTTTTTTGTGAATATTTTTTGTGTGTCAAATGATGTGCGTATTTAGGTGATGGTATATGTAAAAGGTCTGCCTGCCATAGATTGCATAGGTGTTTAAGCGCGGGGTATGGTTTTGTTTTCGGTGAGATCTTGTGCGTGCGATTGCACTTGCAAGCGGTGTAAGTTTGTGTACAGCCCCCCTTCTTCAAGCAATTGCGTATGTGTGCCTTGCTGCACGATACGGCCCTGATCAAGTACGACAATTTGATCTGCACGTTCAATTGTCGATAGTCGGTGCGCAATAACTAAGGTTGTACGTCCTTGCATAAGAGGTATCAGTGCTTTTTGTACTTGTCGCTCAGACTCAGAGTCGAGCGCTGAGGTTGCTTCATCCAGTATCAGAATCGGCGCATCTTTGTAAATGGCGCGCGCGATAGCGAGTCGTTGTCGTTGTCCGCCTGATAGCTGACTCCCATTGTCACCAATCACGGTGTCTAGTCCATTGGGTAGGGCAGCGACCATTTCGCGTAAATAGGCGGCATCAATTGCGGTTTGTACGCGTGTACGATCGATTTCTTCGGGGTTCGCCACACCGTAGGCCACATTCGCCGCGATAGTGTCGTTAAAGAGGACAACGTCTTGACTAACAAAAGCGATTTGTTTGCGCAAATCAGAAAGACTGATATCTTCAATGGGGATCTGGTCTAGCAGAATCTGTCCTTGTTGTGCGACTAAGAAGCGAGGGACAAGATTGACTAAGGTGGTTTTTCCTCCACCGGAGGGTCCCACTAAAGCAATAACTTGTCCGGGTTTGATCGTTAAATTAATGTGGTCGAGTATGGGTTTGTCTGTGTTGTTTGCGTAAGTAAAGCAAATTTGTTGAAAAGAGAGTGCGCCTTGTGCTCGACTAAGGGAAATGGCCCCTTTACCGGGTAAGGCTTGTGCTTCGTCGGGTTCATCAAGTAGATGCACAATCATTTCGGCTGCAATTAATCCGCGCTGTAGAGGTTGATTAATATCGGCTAAACGTTTGAGTGGCGAAACTATCAGCAACATGGCGGTGATAAAAGCGGCGAAACTGCCTACGCTGGTGGGAGTGGTGAGCATGGCCATAGCAATAATAATGGCTAAGGCAATGGTGGCGAGTAATTGGGTGATAGGTTGATTGAGGCCGCCGCTAACAGCCATACGCATGGCGTAGCCACGTAGCGCGCGTGCACGGGCATTAAAACGCTGTTGCTCATAAGCTTGCGCGCCATGAATCTTGACAACTTTGTAACCGCCGCTGACTTCTTCGACAACATAAGAGAGATGATTGGTCATTTCTTGATGGGCACGTCCCAAGCGGCGCAAGCGTTTGCTGATAAATGACATGAGCCAGCCGATAGGCGGTAAGACGATGGCGACAATAAGCGTGAGGTGCCAGTTTAAGTAAATCATAAAACCCAACATACCTATGACAGTGAGACTGTCCCGTACAAGCGAGATTAATACGCTAGAGAGAATCTGCAAAATTTGATTGACCTCAAAGACCAGCGTGTTAATCAGTGCGGAGGCTGATTTTTTTTGAAAAAAAGCAGCGCTTGCATGCAGCATGCGCGAAAACATCTGTTCGCGCAGCGTTAATAAAATATTATTAGAGGCAAGGTTAAGCAGGTAACTAGAGAAAAATTGCGCTGCACCTCTGACTACAGCTAGGCTAACCAAGGCGATGGGCACTACCCATAAAAGCTGCAGATGGATATCTGTTAAGCCCGATAACCCGTTAGGCAGCGCACTCAATAAACCTGTTTTAACGCCCCCAAAGCCTTGATCAAGCAAAGGACGCATCAAAATCGGAATCATCACTTCGCTGCCCGCAACGATACCCATACAGAGAACAGCGCCCAACATAATCCAGCGCTGTGTTGATAAATACATTGAGATACGTGCCCATTTTGTTGGTGCGTGCATCACCTAATCCTTGTGTGAAATAACGATGATCAAAAACAGATATCGAATAACCTGATAACGATTGCATAAGCGCATGCGCGAACTCAATAAAATAGTGTGCAGTGATCGGCATGTTGAACAATGACGGCCCTTACGCTCCCTTATCTTTGGTCGGTCCGCATACCGTTAGGCAGGATCTTATCGCGATATTCGATTAAGAAAAGCACGCTACTTTACGCTAGGTACATCGCATATTAATGTGATGTATGCGGCTTTGACAAAAACACATAGTGTGTTTATCGACAAAATAATGCATCCCTGCTGAGCTAGCGTTATCATCCGCCCTTTACTTATCGGCTAATTTTATTATGCGTTATTTAAGACGATGTTTGCTTAGAGGTGGGCGCTGTGTTTAGTTATCGCCATGCATTTCATGCAGGTAATCATGCGGATGTACTTAAGCATGTGGTGCAGATTTTATTGTTAGATTATCTTTTGCAAAAGCCGAAAGCACTGCGTGTTATCGATACACACGCGGGTGCAGGTATAGCTGATTTGCACGGTGACTATGCGCAAAAAAGTGGGGAATCAGCGAATGGGATCGGCAAACTTTGGACGCAGCGCGCGCTAAGTGTAGAGCTTACGCGTTATATGGACGTGATAAGCAGTGTGAATGCGCCGGGTGTATGGCGGTTTTATCCAGGCTCGCCAGCGATCAGTCGCGCTTTGTTGCGCCCTGAGGATAGTCTGCATTTATTTGAATTGCATCCGAGTGATTTGGCGCTGTTAAGTAAAGAGTTTGCTGGGCAAGATCGCGCGCAGCCGCGCGTGTATGTAAATGGCCATGATGGTTTTGCAGCGTTAAAGTCGCTATTGCCTCCGCCAACACGCCGTGGACTAATTTTGATCGATCCGCCCTATGAAGATAAACAAGATTATTCGCGTGTTGTGCAAGCACTCGAGGAAGGGTTACGTCGTTTTGCCACGGGTACGTATGCGATTTGGTATCCCTGTCTCGCGCGGCATGAGTCACGTGAGTTACCTAATCAACTTAAACGCTTGCCGATCACCGATTGGTTGCAAGTAGAGCTGGCGATTACGGGCAATGACAGTACGCACCTTGTACGCAGTGGCATGTTTGTGATTAACCCACCGTGGGTGTTGAAATCAACTTTGCAGCAGGTGATGCCCGAGTTAGTTTCTTTACTGGGACTTGACCATCATGCGCATTATGTGTTGAGTGATGCCCAGACATCGTCTTAAGCCTGCTTGTTAGCACGTCCTCGGAAGTAAGTAAGGATGTTGTATCAGTGACTTATTGCCCCGCCGGCTCTGCGTCGATTTGCATATCGGGATGTGCTTGTTGAAAAGCGGGCAGCGTAAGACAGCGTTGCTCAATCGCGAGCAATTTTGGAAATGGTGTTACATCAACATGAAACCGTCGTGCATTAGCAAGCTGTGGTATGAGGCAGCAATCGGCTAAGGTAACTTGATCCGTAACACAGAACTGGCTGGGTTTTGCATCGACCACATTCGCTTCTAAGGCGCTTAAACCACTACGGATCCAGTGTTGTGACCAGTCATTACGCGTTTGATCAGAGAGCGCGAGCGTTGACGATAAATAATTTTGTACGCGTAAATTACAGAGCGGATGCATTTCGCAGGCGATCATGAGTGCAAGCTGCCGTACTCGTGCGCGTAGTGCGGGATCAGTGGGGAGCAAAGGGTAGTCTGGGTAGCGCTCGTCTAAGTATTCAATAATCGCCAGCGATTGGCTGATGACAACGCCGTTGTCTTCCAAAACAGGAACCAGTGCTTGAGGATTGATACGGAGGAAATCAAGATGATGTTGCTCTCCGCCACTGCGCAGCAGGTGAATCGGGATAGGTTCAAACGCGATTTTTTTTAGGTGTAATGCAATACGCACACGGTATGAGGTTGAGCTGCGAAAGTAACCGTATAGTTTAATCATCTGTGTGCGAGCGAGTAACAGTGTGGGTAACAAACAGGATGTGTGATTTTTATCTTGTCAATCTATTGGCAGATAGGTTGCACACTACTTTTTAGCGCGCTGTCTGCGTTAGCTGGTTTAGATAGGCTTGTGCTTTTTGTCCTATAAAACGGCGAGCAGGATTATTGCCATTGATCCATTCATCAGGGGTAAATAAATCAAATAAACCGACTTTGATCAGTGTCGGGATGGCTAACTCTAGCTCTTGTTCTACGGTCCCTCGGGCCCCACTGTTGTATAGCTGTACATTGTGCAGCATGGTAGCGACGGTGCCAGTTTGTACTTTGCTGCCATCTTTTAGCTCTACCACGGGGAGCGTTTGGCCTGCGGCAAGTATTTTTTGATTAATGGTTTTGAGCTGATCCATATTATGAGCGTCTCCAGTTGGGGGATACGTGTTTTTCGGATATCGATTTGAGCGGTTGTATTTTGCCCTATTTTGCTCCAACCGGTTCTTCGTTATTGTGGGTGAAATCAAAAAATCAGCGAAGCGTCTATCAATCAAATTTATCTTTTGGGGGCGATGGTCTCGTCGTCTTTATCACGTTTGATGTAAGAAAATTGGCCGTGGTGAAAGAGTAAAGGTGCGTGGTTTGAGTAAGAAAAATGTTCAACGTGAGCAATGATAATGTTGTGGTCCCCGCCAGGGTAAACCGCTTGGGTACGGCATTCAAAATAGGCTGCGCAGTCAGCAAGTAGAGGGATGCCTGTTGCAGTGGATTGATGCGCAATATCGGTAAATTTATTGATGCCTGAGTTGGCAAAGTGTCGTGCGATATTTTCCTGATGTGCAGCGAGCACGTGAATGAGGTGTGTTTGCCCGGGTGCAAATGACGCTAAATACTGTGACTTTTCCCCCAGACTCCACACAACAAGCGGGGGCACTAATGAAACAGCATTAAATGAACTAACGGTAATACCGATCGGCTGGGTGTGCGCATCTATCGTTGTGATGACGGTTACGCCGGTGGCAAATGTTCCTAAAGCATTACGAAAATGCCGAGTATCGCTATCCATGGGGCCAAGTAAGGAGATGAAGTAGATGGTTGCAGAGTAACACCGTGGGTGAGGTGTGCTGGCTTCGTGTGATGTTAGATCGGTAATGTGCATAGTGCAGATGAGTGCTATTTTTGCGCACAAAAACCATTACACATTTTACTGCACTCGCTAAATACAGCGGATTGGAAAACTTATTTTTGTAACGTATATAAGTTGCTTGCGCGTACCTTGTCTTTTGTCCGTGCGCGAGGGGGATGCAATGAACTTGATCGGAGGCTTTGGTTGGTGTTGGTTTTATTTTAGGTATCCGTATGGTGCGAAGCATTTTCTTGTCAAATATTTATTTTTGGTTATCAAAATAAATCTGTAGAGGTTGTGATGGTCGAGGAAGTGGACCATTGGTCTAGCACCTCCTGGAGATGTTGGTAGATAGAGTGCAGCTCCGCGTCGGTAATGCAATAGGGCGGTAATAGATAAACGGTGTTGCCTAATGGGCGGAGCAGTATATTGCGCTCACGCATTTTTTCTCGTAACCAGAGACCCGCGCTGGCGTTGTAAGTGCTGTCGTTGGTGGTGATATCAAAGGCAGTGATGGTGCCGCATTGTCGGGTATGACGTATCGCGGGGTGGTGAGCGAGTGTGTTTAATAAAGATCTTTGTATTTGGATCAGTGTTTGAATACGTGTAAGCGTCGCTTCTTGATCAAACACCTGCAATGAAGCAGATGCAGCGGCGCAACCTAAGGGGTTGGCCATATAAGAGTGCCCATGCAAAAGGGCTTTGCCAATATCGTTATCCAGAAATGCTTCGTAAATATGCGGTTGTGCAATCGCAGCCCCCATCGGTAAAAATCCCGCTGTGAGACCTTTGGATAAACACAAAATATCCGGAGTTAAGCCAATTTGTTCCGCGGCAAAAAAACTGCCTGTGCGACCAAATCCGGTCATAACTTCATCAAAAATAACAGGAATACCTTGCGCTTGTACGCGTGCGATGGCTTTACGTAAAAAGTGAGGGCGGGCCATGCGCATACCCGAAGCGCCTTGTACTAATGGCTCCAAAATAAATGCGACCAGTGTATTGCCATAAGTGTTGAGATAAACATCTAAGGCATCGAGTGCTTGCTTCTCAATCGATTCGGGATGATGGCCGTCCCATGTAGCAGGATAGGGAAGAAAATCAACTTCAAATAGCCAGTCGGTAAATGGCGTATAAAAACCGGAGGATTTGCCAGTTGCCATCGCACCAAATGTATCGCCATGATAAGCGCCATCAAAAGCGAGAAAACGAGTACGGGTGCTGCCTTGATTGCGCCAATATTGGCAGGCCATTTTTAAAGCAACTTCTACCGCAGTAGAGCCATTGTCGGTATAGAACACATATTGCAATGGTTTGGGCGCGCGTGCGATAAGTTGCTGCGCCAAAATGATAGCGGGGGGATGGGTGATACCCGCAAACATCACATGCTCAAGTTGGTGAGCTTGATCTGCAATTGCTTGTGCAATAACCGGATGCGCATGGCCATGCAGATTAACCCACCAGCTTGAGATAGCGTCGAGGTAGGGGCGCCCATTTTCATCAAATAAATAGCTACCTTGTCCGCGCACCATATTGATGGCAGGTGCCGCGGTATGTGCTTGGGTAAAGGGATGCCAACAGTAAGTACGGTCGAGTTCTAGCCAATTCATAACGATGCCACGAAGGGTGTGTGTTTAATTTTTTTGGCGGGGCAGATGCGATGAGCGGCGTTACGCTTGCTCTGTGTGGTTGTGCGCTTGCCCAATAGCATCCCTGGTGTTGTCACTACGTACAAGATACCCAGAAGGTTGATCTGTGATGTTTGTATGGGCGAGGGCCGTTTTGAGTAAAGTAGGCATAGCAAGTTGCGCAAGTTGGCTAGGGTTCAGAGGTGTGAACCAAGGTATTTCTGCGAGCACAGATGTTTGAGCGTAGTGCTCAATCGCAGTACACTGCGCGGCATTTTTATCGCCTACCATCACCACTCCCAACAAAGTGATCCCTCGCGCGCGAATGGCTTCTATAGTCAAACAGGTATGGTTGATGGTGCCCAAAGCAGTGCGTGCGACCAGCAGCACCGGTAAGTTGAGTTGTGCAATTAAATGTGCGATGCACTGTGTTTTGTTTAATGGTGTGAGTAACCCTCCTGCTCCTTCCACCACTAATCGTGGTGTGCTGGGTAAGGTGAGATGGTGGAGTTGAATGTCGATCCCTTCTTGGGCGGCGGCTTGATGGGGTGAAAGTGGCGCTTTTAATCGCCACGCTTCTGCATGGCAAGTCACGTTAGCTAATGCAGCAACGCGCTGGCTATCACTGTCTTCTTCTAAGCCGCTTTGTATGGGCTTCCAGTAAGTGGCTTGCCAGTGATGTGCTAACCAGGCGCTGACGATGGTTTTGCCAACATGGGTATCGGTGCCGCAGACAAAGAGAGCTTGTTTCTTATTCATTTCTCAATCCAAAAAAAACCGATTTCGTAGTATGCTTCGAACCCTTTTTCGAAGCTGCGTAGTACCGGTCTTAAATACTGAGGGCGATGGCCATCACGAGGCTGGTCGGCCCCAATTTGACGTAATACGCGGGCAAACTCAAGACCATTTTGGTGGTGTACAGAAAAATTAATACAAACACTTTTAGTTCGTTTTGCCGGCAGTGCTTTGACAGTGTCTTGCATAAATTGCCAGCTTGGTAATGTGCGTAATCCACTACATAGCCCATGTTGTTTATGAGCGTTGCGCCATGCCGAAAATGAATTGTTTAATAAAAGACTAAAAGCCAGAACCTTGGACTGCGCTTGGTGCCAAGCAAGTACCTTGGGTAAATCGTTAAGCCATTGAAAACACATGGCGGAGACAATCCAATCAGGTGTGGGTGCAAACTGGCTATTGCGTCCATCGGCGAGGGCAAAATGTAGCTGTGAAGAGGCAGGTATAAGAGTGTGGCGACAATGTTCCAACATAGCGGGTGCAATATCGGTTGCATGAATGTGCGCATGGGGATAACTCGCGCGTAAACGCCGTGTTAAAAAGCCGGTACCGCATCCTATTTCAACAATATGTTGTGGATTAAATTGCGCTTGCTCACTTAACCATTCTTCAAATCTCTCGGCAGCTTTGTGTTGTGCTAGGGCATATTTTTCGTAGTCGCTTGCTGCTAGATGAAATCGTTTTGCAATTTGCTGGTTTGTTTGCAACATATCGGATGTGTGATCAATGTGATCTGTGCAGTTTAGTTTGTCCTTAGGCATGAGAAATCTCCATACTCAAGCTGGCTAAAAATTGTGCAATGGCGTTTGCACAGGCTTGTGTTGCTGTCAGGGGGAGTAAATGATTTCCAGTCAATTCAATGTAATGCATTTTCGGATGACGTTGAAATTGCGCACGTGCTTGCGTTGTTGAAACGATCGTGTCGTCACATGCTGCGATGGCGAGTAACGGACATATGGGTAGTGTCATATCGGTGTCGCGTAATTTTTTTAGGTGTAATGCCAATGCTTCACGTACAAGGGTAGTGGGTATGGGTAATTCAATGGTGCCAACATCGATGCAGCGTGCGTAAAATGCAGCGATCGTGCCATGTGTGTCGACCAATAAGCGCGCATACATCGCGTCAATGATCCATGCGGGGATGCCTTGTGTTGAATTTCTTGGTCGTGATTTGTGTGTTGCTTTATCTGTTTCTTCAAGGACGGGTACAGGTTGGCAAAATCGCGTGAAGCCATTAATTGCGATGGCACCACGCCAATCGATATTGTGTTGCATAAGATAGGCAAAGCCGTAGGAGTGCCCAATGGCAATCCAGTGAATATGTTTATCGAGTCTGGGTGTATGGGGTGTACCCGTAAAACCCAAATCAAAAAATGCTTGTTTGTGTTGAGGAAAATAAGCGCGCAAGTGACTTGATAGTAAGCGCATCGCACTTGCATCAAATGCCCAGCCATGACATAAGGCAAACCCAATCACGGTGCACGCCAAGTGGTTAGTGCGGCAATTAAGGCATCGATATGCGCATCTTGATGGGTCGCGCTTAGCGCGATCCGAACCCGTGCCGTATGGGGGGGAACTGTGGGTGGACGTATGATGGAAGTTAATAGACGATGTTGTTGTAACCATGCTTGCAAATGAAATGCCAAGGTGGTGTGGCCAACAATCAGCGGGATGATATGCGTGTTGGATGTTCCTGTATTAAAGCCCAGTGCGTGTAGATGTTGACGTAAGTAGTGTGCTTTTCCTAATAATCGCGTGCGCATATCTGTAAGCGTAGGTAAGCGTGACCAAGCTGCGTGCACCGCGCCCACGATGGCTGGGGAGAGGGCGGTGGTATAAATAAATCCCTGGCAGCGATTGACCAAATAGTTGTACACAACTTGGCTACATGCAATATAAGCCCCCGATACGCCTAATGCTTTGCTAAATGTTCCCATTGCTAATCCGCGTTGATTTATCCATCCACTCGATAAGCCGTAGCCATCTGGCCCGATGATACCGGTTGCATGGGCTTCATCAAGATAGAGAAAAGCATCAAATGTGTCGGCTAAGGCAGCGAATGCGGGCATATCAATCATATCGCCATCCATACCAAAGACGGTTTCGGTGACAATAAATTTTGGGCTGGGATCGTTGCTGTATTTTTCAAGCAAGCTGCGCAAGTGCGTCAAGTTGTTATGTTGATAACGGATTTCGCGCACACCCATCAGTTGGCAAGCGTGATGCAAGCTCGCATGATTTAATCGATCAGAAAATACCAGCGGGGTTGTGCCCAGTACTTTTTTATCCAGTAGTGCAGCGAGCACGGTAGCATTGGCTTGATAGCCTGACTGAAAAGTGAGCGCCGCTTGTGTGCCTTTGCTTTGAGCGATTAAATTCTCTAATGCAAGATGTGGCGGTAAATTGCCGGAGAGTAAACGGGAGCCTGTTGCTCCCATGCCATAACGTTGTGCGCTGGCATGGCTTGCCTCCACTAACTCTGCGTCTTGTGCAAAACCAAGATAGTCGTTGTGCGAGAAATCGGCATAGCATGTCGCTGGCTCGTGTGTAGGCAGTATGCGCCAGTGGCCAGATTGCTCAAGCCCTGCTTGTATAGCAAGAAAGGCGGACTCAAATGTGGGCATACCGTAGTCAGAGGGTCGTGCGTCGGTACATCAGTTAGCCGTGCATGCGTGAGCGTGTGGCGTACAGGATGTGTGTTCGTTTGTAGGAGGAGCATCTACGTGCGTTGCACTGAGACCTAATCGCGCCATCAGGGCTTGATCTTCGGTCGCATCGGGGTTGTCCGTAGTAAGTAATTTGTCGCCATAAAAGATAGAGTTAGCCCCTGCAAAAAAGCACAGGGCTTGGATACCATCACCCAGCTCGCGTCGTCCGGCAGATAAGCGGACATAGCTGCTTGGCATTAGGATGCGGGCGACGGCAATCGTACGCACAAATTCGAGCGGATCAAGTGCGGGTGTGCCGTACAGAGGTGTGCCTTCTACTTGTACAAGATTATTGATGGGCACGGACTCAGGCGGTGGATTCATATTGGCTAATTGCACGAGCAGTCCTGCGCGTTGTCTGCGAGATTCGCCCATGCCGACGATGCCACCACAACAGACATGCATGCCCGCCTGACGTACGCGACCTAAGGTATCGAGCCGATCTTGGTAGTCGCGTGTTGTGATGACTTCACCATAAAATTCGGGTGCGGTATCTAAGTTGTGGTTGTAATAATCAAGCCCCGCTTCTTTAAGCTGTTCAGCTTGCCCTTCTTTGAGCATACCGAGGGTGGCGCAGGTCTCTAGTCCCAGTCCGCGGATAGCACGCACCATATCGAGTACAGGTTCAAGATCTTTTTGTTTTGGACCCCGCCATGCTGCACCCATACAAAAACGCGTTGCACCCCTTGCCTTGGCTGCGGAGGCTGCGGCAATCACTTCGTTGAGTGGGAGTAGCGCTTGTTTTTCTACATCGGTGTGATAACGCGCTGCCTGGGGACAGTAGCCGCAATCTTCTGGACAGCCACCGGTTTTGATCGATAACAGTGTGGATAGCTGGATTTGATTGGGATCAAAATGCGCGCGATGCATTGTGTGTGCTTGGAACAATAGCTCATTAAATGGTAAATCGAATAAGGCGACAGCAGTATCAATATGCGTAGAGATTGGATTCGATGAAGATACTTCACCATGCGATGAACTATGGTTGCGCGGATGAAATGACAAAGTTTGAGTGGGCATAGTTGAGTCTGGGCGGTGGCCGTTGGTTTGCTAATTCGCCCAGATTGTATCAAGCCCGTTTGTTTTACTTAGACAGTGTGGCAGGTTTACGTTTACGTAGTTGTTTTTGGGAACGTGTTTTTGTACTGCGTTCTTTTTCTTTTGCCTGCTTATAGGCCCACTCTAAAATGGTATCCATTACTTTTTGCCCAGTTCTGAGTGCGCGGGTGTGGTTGATGATACCCACGATGATATAACGCTGACCTTGGTCATTGTTGATATAGCCCGCGATCGCACGTACATCATTGAGTGAGGTGTACTGTCAATAACGGACACTCGCATTTCAAAAAACTACTTAAGCTGCATGAAATTTTTTAGTAAATGCAGCGGGAGACAAGTAACCTAATCTTGAATGTCTCCGCTGCCGGTTATAG
>JADYYQ010000157.1 GCA_020853585.1 Ottowia sp. | reverse complement strand
CTATAACCGGCAGCGGAGACATTCAAGATTAGGTTACTTGTCTCCCGCTGCATTTACTAAAAAATTTCATGCAGCTTAAGTAGTTTTTTGAAATGCGAGTGTCCGTTATTGACAGTACACCTCAGTGTGCCGATTCCTATCATTATTTTGATCGCACTATTTGTGCACTAGTTGAACTAGCCGGCCTCTTGATTTAAATTTTATTTTAAAAAAATGGGGCCGGCTTTCTAAATCATAGTTAAATCGAAAAATCTTTGAGAAAAAAATGAAGAATATTAATAACACATTAGACGATGTCGAAACGCTGACAAAAAAAACCCTTGGCCGCACAGAAGAGAGTGCCCGTGAACTCTATGAAAAAGGGGTAAATATGTTGGAGGAAGCAAAAAAGAATGTGCAGCAGATTGAAGATGTGATGTCGGTCACTGGTAAAAAAACAATAAAAAACGCTGCAGGGTATGTTTCCAAGCATCCTTGGCAATCAATGGGCATTGCGATTAGTTTAGGTTTTATTGTTGGTCTGTTAGCTGCAAAAGCAAAATAAAGAAGTGAAAAAATAAATTGTTTATGAAGTTTTTTATATAGCGATCTTCTGAGCCAAAAAGATAAATAGCGTAAAGCTATCGATCAGTTAATAAAAAATTTTAGTGACCTCAGCGTTGTCAACATACAAATTTTTTTATTTCTGCGCTGCTCAGTTTGCGTGCGCAGATTGAAATTTTTTATGGATTGATTGAGGTCAATGCCATTTTGTGGTTGTCGCCTAATCAAAATGCGCTTATGTATCGGTTGAATAAGGCCTATGCCTTTTTCGCCTGATGCGCTCAACGCGCTCAGTCTCCCCTTTTGCGCACATGCATAATCATTACTACCGTTTTTAAAAAACGTCACCTTTACGCGTATCGGTTTTGATCGCCTTACCTTGCAAATTTTAAAAGAGAATAAACGGGATATCAGTGCGTGTTTGCCCGCTATTTTTTTTAGTCAAATTTTTTGGTGAGTTTTAAATGATTTAATTTTAATCGTTTAACTGCGCAGGTATATCGCTGGGCGAATGGTTTGCGTCCTGTGCAGCTGATGCCCTGCTACACAGGTAGTTTCAGTTGCAATGAGTTTGACCTGGGATATTGCTTGCTAAGTAAAGGAAGGCCTCTTCTGTTTATACGCTCTTCCATTTTTCTATCAAAATGAGATGTATGATGACACTCAGGTTTTTATGCCGCTTCGATCAACACATCTCGGGCGTGTTGACTGATATGCTGGAACATGTTGCAGAACCCCATATGGAAGCAGACTGATGGCACATCACCACGAACACACGCATTCTCATGGTCCAGATCACAGTAGTCACGCGCATAGTGGCCACCACCACGGCGATCCAAACAATCATGGACGTGCATTTGTCATTGCCATCGCACTAAATTCGATTTTCGTCGTAGTCGAGTTTATTTATGGCTTTATTGCTAATTCAACTGCATTGATGGCCGATGCCGGACATAATTTGTCCGATGTGTTGGGCCTGCTGTTGGCATGGGGGGCGGCAATCCTCGCTCGCAAGGCACCGGCCGGGCGCTATACCTACGGCTTGCGTAACACTTCGATTCTTGCGGCGCTTGCAAATGCCATGTTTCTTCTGGTGGCGTGTGGGGCTATTGCATGGGAGGCTACTCAGCGTTTCTCGCAGCCCCCCGTAGTGGCCGGATTAATGGTCACGTTAGTGGCCACCGTCGGTATTGTGATCAACGGGCTATCTGCGTGGTTATTCCTGAAAGGCAGCAAGGGGGACTTGAACATTCGTGGCGCTTATCTGCATATGGTTGCCGATGCGGCCGTTTCGTTTGGTGTTGTGTTGGCTGGTGTGGCAATGATGTTTACCGGCTGGTACTGGCTTGATCCGGTTGTCAGTTTGGTGATTGTGGTGGTGATTGTTGTCGGTACTTGGGGCTTGCTAAGAGAGTCGGTGCAACTGGCTCTGAATGCTGTCCCTGCCCATATCGAGGTATCCGAGGTGGACGCCTATCTGCGTCAGTGCCCTGGTGTAGCGGATATTCACGACCTGCATATTTGGGGCATGAGCACGACCGAGAGTGCCTTGACCGTCCATTTGGTTATGTCACAAGGCTACCCTGGCGACGCTTTTATGGACGAAATTATGCAAACGCTGGAAGAACGCTTTTCGATCCAGCACAGTACATTGCAAGTCGAGCAGGGAACGACCGATCATGCTTGTGCGTTGCATTCAGCCGGTAGGCTTAGGCATGTAGATTGACTATACCGACAACAATAAAAGGTACCTTGAGCTAGATTTCCGCAGGTGTATAAGTACTTGGTTTCTCGTATGTTGATATGGCTATCTTTGCTGAGATGATTTCCAGAGTCGGCTGCCCTTGTTTATGGTCACCCCGTTTGATGATCAGCGCCTTTGTGTTTGGGTTGATCGAATCGGTAGCTATTCTACACCGCCATGGTCGTCAAAATATTTTCAGGTGCTTTCAGCGACTACCGGTAAGGCTTCTTATCGTTAAATTTGATTTTGATTCCACACATGAATCCCATGCTCCAGCTCGGGTGATGTGTCAGAAATACCCAATAGCTTTAATATTTCCTCCGGTCTCACAGAGCCTCCCGATTTCTTTAGAAACCTCGCACGAACGATTGCTTCAGCGACGACCGTGGTTTTTTTTAAAAATCGTTGTCGCATGATAAAAGCCTTTTGATCCCATCCAATTACCGATGATTCAATATCGAACCGGTCAAAGAGCTTGATTGATTGCTTAAATATCATGGTTTCGGCTGCGACGACAGGATACCAACCCGTGCCAGAAATTTTTGACAGTATTTTCGAGCGGGTCATCAAATCTACCCTTCCTAAATCCATAAGTGAGAAATATTTGCCATTGTTCATATGCCTCAAAATATCAAGATCTGTAGGCCAGCAACTAAAAGTTGTACGGCATGGTCCGAGGGCCGATACCTTAGGTCCAAACCGGGCAAAAAGAGAGATCCATATCAGTCTAAAAATTAAATTCATTTGAAATTCTTTGCATGTTTTGAAATTGCTATTTTAATATTAGGCGTTGTAAGCATATGATGTTTGAGCCTCATTTAAAACAATAATTCCCGAACAAGTTAAATGAAGATTTGGTATTGCTGGGGGCTCTGCAGAAGCCCCTATTTGAAGGATGAGTTTACTTGTTGAGAAAATAAATTTCCCACAAAAAAGATTGGTACTTAAGTATTACAAGTTGCCGTTTCGTTCTCAATAGGCTGAGTGAGCGTAACGCACTGTGCGCATTGATGATCATCGGGGGTGGTTCCGGGTAAATTAAGTATTTGTTGAAATACCTGGGTACTGAGTAAGGCGGTATAGCTAATTAAATGATGGCAACAAGTTTTATCCATGCCAATATGAACATCCCCATCGATGCCCCCTACTGGCAATATTTGTATATTTTGTAATGCGCTATATCCGAGTGGGGGTAAATCAGGAACCCAATCTTTTTGATAATTAAATACCTGGTAACGTAATCCGAGTTGCTCAAAATAATCGGAGAATGCTTTGTCGCCAGGTTTAGGGCAGGCAAAAAGATAAATTGACAGCTTATTTCTGTCGCATAAAGCCGCTAACTCCGCACTTGCATAAATACCCAATGTCGTGCCCAAGCTATGACCAATAAGAGTAAGGGGCGCATTACCAATTGCCGCGGCAATCCCCGGCGCTAGACGACAGGGAGGGGCATTGTTTACGGACTGATAGATCATGCTATCGAAAATCTCGTAAAAACCACTATCCACTTTACCTTCTAGCGGCGGCCGTGGTTTTTTGGAGAAAAATTCAAAATCATCAAACCATTCTTCTACACCATCGGTGCCGCGAAAAGTCGCAATGTATTCCCCTTCGCTATTTTTTGCGAGATAGCCATAACAGACCTTGTGTTCTGTTGGGGCATTCGCGACAAGTTGTTTTTTGCCAGTACTTCTTTCCGTTTGAATAATATTGTCGGAACCTAACAAATAGCCGACAACAGACCAACCCGCCGATTCAATTCTCGGGTCAAGTGTTGGTGCACAGCAAGATAGATCAATGCTGCACATATCCCAGGTGTATATGAGTAACGCAGCGTAATGCGCTGCACGTGTTGGGCAGCTGTCCACTGTATTAAGCATTTTCGAAGTTTTTAAATTTAATGGTATATGAGTGGAGTTTACACTTGTTTACTATTTTG
>JADYYQ010000156.1 GCA_020853585.1 Ottowia sp. | reverse complement strand
CTATAACCGGCAGCGGAGACATTCAAGATTAGGTTACTTGTCTCCCGCTGCATTTACTAAAAAATTTCATGCAGCTTAAGTAGTTTTTTGAAATGCGAGTGTCCGTTATTGACAGTACACCTCAGTTAAGTCGTTGAACTAAGCTGGATGTATCCCATTTTCCTCCTCCCATGTTTTGCACTTCCGCATAAAATTGATCGACCAATGCCGTGATCGGCAGAAGGGCGCCATTACGCTTGGCCTCATCGAGACAGAGACCTAAGTCTTTACGCATCCAATCCACAGCAAAACCAAAATTGAATTGCTTATCTAGCATGCTTTCTCCCCGATGCTGCATTTGCCATGAGGCCGCTGCTCCTTTGCCAATGGCATCGAGGACTTGCTTCATATCTAAGCCGGTGCGTTGGCCAAATGCGATTGCTTCAGATAAAGCTTGAACGAGTCCGGCGATACAAATCTGATTGACCATTTTAGCGAGTTGGCCTGAGCCACTTGGGCCCAATAACGATACGGCTTGTGCATAAGCGGTAATAAAGGGTACGACGCGTTTAAACGCAGTTTGGTCGCCACCACACATCACCGTGAGTTTGCCATTCACAGCACCGGTCTGCCCGCCGGAGACGGGTGCATCGATAAAAGCAATACCTTGTTTATTTGCGTTGGCATAGAGCATGCGTGCGACTTGTGCGCTAGCCGTTGTATGGTCAATAAAAATGCTGCCAGAGGCCATGCTTGAAAATGCCCCCTGTTCTCCGAGTGTCACACTGCGTAGATCTTCATCCTTGCCAACACAACAGAAAACCATATTTGCGTGCTGTGCGGCTACAGCGGGTGTTGCTGCTAACTGTCCCCCATATTCTTGTACCCATTGCTCGGCTTTGTGGCGCGTACGGTTGTAAACGGTGAGCGCATAGCCTGAGCGCGCAAGGTGCCCCGCCATGGGATAACCCATCACGCCTAAGCCAAGAAAAGCGATAGCGGGTTGTGTATCGGTTGGCAGATTGTCGGAGTGCATAGGGGAGGCGGATGAATGTGAGGTCATGATGGGAGGTGGCGGCTGAGAAGGTATGTGATTTTAGATGATGTATTTGCAGTGTGTGGAAACAAGTGGCGATATAGAGGATTGATATGAAGATGTGTTTTTTTGGCTTATCTGGTACGGTTTTTTAGATCGGCGCTATTTCGTAGAATTTTCAGGGGTTAATACGAGGCGCTTATGCTACAACGTCTTTATTGTTTTACCTAGATAGGCGAAAACGATGTTTTTTATAAATGCGCGTATACATTTTTTCGGACATTTGGCTAGGGGCGATTTTATTTGCAATGATCGATATCGGGGATCCGGCTACTTGGGTATTGTCTTGTGTGTTCTTACCGTGTTTGCGTCAATATTTTGCTGTGTATTAGCAAGGTGCGCTGATAGGGTGAATGCAGTTTAAGCTAGAATTACCCACAAACTTTTTTAGGGCTTATGCAAAACTGCGGGAAGTGTTTTACCGTCCTGCCCACTACGCGCATTGTCTTTGCCGTATCTTGATGGGATAGTTTTTGTAAGTTTTGTTTTTCTTATTTTTAGGCGTGCAATGAGTCCTGATACAGATCTTTCCATTATTTCTTTGGTGATGCAGTCCAGCTTATTGGTGCAATGTGTGCTGCTGCTGCTGCTGGGCATTTCATTGCTTTCGTGGACAACTATTTTTCGTAAAGCATTTACCTTGCGGCGCACCCGCACACAAACGGAGTTGTTTGAGGAGGCATTTTGGTCAGGTGGCGAATTACAAGAGCTTTTGAGTAGGGCAACGCGTGATGTGCGTCGAACCGGTGCGCTAGAACGTATTTTTACGGCAGGCTTACGCGAGTTCCTTAAGGTAAGAGCAAATCAAAATGATGATCGCACAGCCCATCTTGATGCTGCTCGGCGTGCCATGAAAGCGGCGTATCAGCGAGAAATGGATGAGCTGGAGTCGCACTTGCCTTTTTTAGCTTCTGCTGGATCGGTGTCTCCTTATATTGGATTATTTGGCACGGTGTGGGGAATCATGCATGCATTTCGCGGTTTGGCTAATGTGCAGCAAGCTACGCTGGCGAGTGTGGCGCCAGGTATTGCCGAAGCATTGGTAGCGACAGCAATCGGATTATTTGCGGCGATTCCTGCGGTGGTTGCTTACAATCGTTACAGTACTGGCATTGATCGTCTTGCAAATCGCTTTGAAAGTTTTATCGAAGAGTTCACTAATATTTTGCAGCGTCAGCCACTGCATTAAAGGAGCCACGCATGGCTAATCTTTTTTATACCCGCAAACGTCGCCGCGCTATGGCCGATATTAATGTGGTGCCTTATATCGATGTGATGCTTGTGTTACTTGTTATTTTTATGGTGGTTGCACCGATGAGTATCCCGGGTGTAGTGAATTTGCCGACGGTGGGTGCAGCTGCGGTGCAACAGCAATCCCCGTTATTGATTACTTTGCATGCTGATGCTTCTTTGGAGGTAAGCGTGCATTCTAATGCTGAGCAGTTTCAACAAAAATTAGGGCGTACGCAATTATTTGATTTACTTAAACAGCGGCAAGCACGTATGCCTGATCAACCGGTCGTTATTGCTGCGGATAAATCGGTGCAGTACGAGGCGGTGATGTCTATCATGGATGCACTGAAAAATATGGGTATTAAACGTGTTGGTTTATTGGTTAAGTCCAATTAAATAAAACATGAATATACGTAGGCGAATAGGCGTTGGCACAATAGAGCGATGTGCTTTCAGCGGAATATATAGGATGCACGTAGTGAATCGATCGCTGTGTGATAAAGGCCGCGATGGTCTTTTTCTTTGCAAATTGGAATCACCCGATGCCCGCGGCTAAGCTTTATATGCAAGCAAGGCATGAGCCTATTTTTTTTCCGCTGGTTTTTGCGTTGGCTACGCATATCATCCTTTTTTTTATTTTATTTGTTGGCTTGCAGTGGCATACCCGAACGCCCTCGGGTATCGAAGCAGAAATTTGGACGCAGCTTCCCCCGTCGTTTGAGCCGGTCGTGCCTTCGCCTGAGGTGACGACAACGAGCGCTGCACCGATGCCGCCGGCCATACCTGCGCAGGCCGATATTGTTTTACCCGAAACAAAAAAGCGCACCTTGCCTGCACATGTGCCATCGCAGTCTGTAGCGCTTGCCTCTGAAAAAAAACCAAAAGATACGAAGGATACTCAGCATCATCTTTCCGCTGCACAGCAAGCGATGCAGCGTTTACAAAAATTACAAACAGAGCAAGCCCGCGCAGCGCAACTTGCTAGACTGCGTAGTGTGGCGAATGCCGTAGGTAGTGGCGGAAGTACAGGTACCGCGAGTGGCACTGGGCGGGCGGGTGCAGCGAGTTACGCGGATGCGGTACGGCAGCGAGTAAGACCCAATATTATTTTTGATGATGAGCGTGTGAGTGGCAATCCAGCGGCTGTGATTGCAGTGGAGCTGTCGTCAGAGGGGGCATTGTTAAGCAAAAAATTAGTCACTACAAGTGGCAATCTTGCTTGGGATGCGGCTGTATTGTTGGCTTTAGAGCGGTCTGTGCCGCTACCTCGTGATGCGGATGGTAAAGTGCCTCCTCGTCTTACCATTACTTTTAGAGTACGTGACTAATGATAAATTTTCGCCGATTGGATTTTACCTTTAACACTGTTTGCCATCGTTTATGGTGTGCATGTTGTTTGGTTTTGGTAGGACTGACTTTGTCTGCCCACGCGCAACTTAATATTGAAATAGCCGGTGTGGGTTCACGTCTCTACCCTATTGCCATTGGTAGTTTTGAGCGTGATAGCACCGGATTTTCGGAGAGTTTGAGTGCGATTGTGCGGGCTGATTTAGCGCGTAGCGGGCGCTTTCGTTTAATTGAGGCGGGTTCAACGGCGTTTGCGGAGAGTAGCGTACCTAATTTGGGTGTGTGGAAAGACAAGGGGGCAAGTGCGTTTGTGAGCGGCAGTGTGCTCGCGCTTGCTTCGGGTCAATTTGAAGTACGCTTTCGTGTGTTTGATGTGAATAAACAAAGCAGCGTGGGAGGGCTCTCATTTTCATTTGAGCAAACTCAGGCACGTTTAGCGGCTCATAAAGTTGCTGATGCGATTTATGAAATGTTATTAGGTGAGCCGGGTATTTTTGCTACGCGTCTTTCTTATGTGTCTCGCCAGGGAAAGCGTTTTCAGTTAATGATCTCTGATTCGGACGGCGCCAACCCACAAACAGCACTGTCAAGTACAGAACCCATTATTTCCCCTGCTTGGTCACCTGATGGTCGAAAAGTGGCATACGTTTCCTTTGAGCAGCGTAAACCCATTATCTATGTTCATGATTTGCCCACAGGTAAGCGCAGTATTGCGTCTAATGTCAAAGGTAATAACAGCGCCCCAGCTTGGTCACCTGATGGTCAGTTTTTGGTATTAGCGCTCTCGCGGGATGGGAATACGCAAATTTATAAAGCAACATCTGATGGACGAAATCTACAACGTTTATCTGTCGGGGGAGCAATTGACACAGAGCCTCAATTTTCCCATGACGGACGTTTTATTTATTTCACCAGTGATCGGGGTGGGGCGCCGCAAATTTATCGTATGTCCGCCCAAAACGGAGAGCGTAATGAGCCAGCAGAGCGGATAACTTTTCGGGGTAACTACAATACTAGCCCCAGAATTTCGCCTGATGGAAAGCGGCTTGCATTTATTACACGAAAAAATGGTATTTTTCGTTTGGTCATTCAAGATTTGACAACAGCACAGGTCAGTGATGTGAGTAATACAGATTTTGATGACTCTCCCTCATTTGCGGCCAATGGACAATATCTGCTGTATGCGACGCGATTGAATGGTAAGAGCGTGTTGGTTGCCTCTACGATTGATGGTCAGGTGCACCATGTATTGTCTATGCCAGCAGGGGAAGTACGCGAACCTGCTTGGGGGCCATTTTCTAAATAGTTTTTTTACAAAAGGGAAAGATATGTCGATGATGCACAGTGTTTTAGGAAGATCAGGGCTTATGGCGTTAATAGCTTGCGTGCTGATGGCAGCGTGTAGTTCGGGGGTAAAGCTAGATGAGGTTGCGCCGGGTTCGAAAATGCCTGCGACAACACCCTCACCTTCTTCAACTGCGCCAGTGGATACACACGCAGTTACGCCGGTGGCAGTCGATCCTTTGATGGATGAAAAAAATCCTCTGTCTAAACGCAGTATTTATTTTGACTACGACAGTTATGTTGTGGGCGAGCAGTCTAAAGAAATCATTGCAACGCACGCGCGTTATTTAGTGAGCAATCCAAACCGGAAAATATTGATTCAGGGTAATACCGATGAACGCGGCACCACGGAGTACAACTTAGCGTTGGGGCAAAAACGTGCTCAGGCTGTACGTCAAGCACTCAGTCTTTTGGGTGTGAGTGATGGGCAAATGGAAGCGGTGAGTTTAGGCAAAGAAAAGCCGCGTGCATTAGAGCACAACGAAACAGCGTGGGCAGAAAATCGTCGTGTTGATCTTGTTTATTAAGATGCGTACATTATTTTTGCGCATTGCGTCTGCTGTACTTTGTGTGTGTGCAATCACGCCGTCCTATGCCGGTATGTTTGACGATGATGAGGCAAGGCAAGCGCTGCTGAATTTGCGAGAAAAAACGAAAACTTTTCAAGAAGAAACAGCGAATCGTTTTGAGCAAAATAGTCGCGCTATGCTTGATCTGCAAAGTCAGTTAACGCAGCTTAAAGACGATAGTGCGAGGTTGCGTGGCCAGAATGAAGCGTTGCGAAATGATTTAACGCAAGCACAAAGTGCACTTGCGGAGCAAAAGACCCGTTACCAGGAGTTGGATGCGCGCCTTAAAAAATTAGAGCCACAGCGTGTTGTTGTTGAAGGTGTAGAGGGCTTAGTGGGTCCGATGGAGACAGGTGCTTACGATGCGGCGCTTAAATCTTTTCGGGACAATGAGCCTAAAGTGGCTGTCGGTGATTTTCGTGATTTTTTAAAGCGTTATCCTAATAGTGTGTATGTGCCATTGGCCCAATTTTGGATGGGTAATGGGCTGTATGCACAACGTGATTACAAAAGTGCGATGAGTATTTTGCAGGCGATGATTAAGGCTTTTCCAACGCACCCTAAAGTGCCCGATGCGTGGGCTGTGGTCGGTAGTTGTCAATCTGAAAGCGGGCAAAAGCAACATGCTCGCAAGACATTTGAAATGATTGTGCAATCTTACCCAGGCACGCCTGCGGCGATACTTGCACAGCAACGACTGATGTCACTGAAATAAATTGTTGTCGTATCTACGCTTCTTGGATTGTGGAGCGTAGATATTTTTTGTCAAATGGTCGCACTGCGTTTGCTTGCTGGTGCGGCCGTTTCTATTTTCTCCCTCGCTTGTTGTATTTGCCATGTGCAAGATCATGTCACCCGAATATGGGGAGTGCTCTGTGTGGATTGTTTTGCTGTCAAATTTTTTGCGGATTATGGGGGTACTGCGCGTTATTGGCATGGAGTGCATTAGCAAGTGTGGTGTATAAAAATAAATTGCTTAGGACGGGACAAGAAAAATTTATCTAAAATAAGCAGAGGACATTTTTAACTAACGTATTGATAAGGGTGTTAATTTTTAGATAGGCGGATGGATATGATGAGTGCCTTAAGGGCGTGGAATTTACCCAAGCATTTGATTAAATAGATCATTGACATAAGGAGTGAAGATGCCTGAGCTAGATGTTTCATTGCTTACAAACAAAATAGTGGGGGCCGCTTTCCTATTAAGTGTCTTATTGGGCATCGTGATGCGCGCTACCCATTTTTGTACGCTGGGTGCGATCAGTGATATTGCGCTGATGGGTCATTGGGGACGGATGCGTATGTGGTTAGTAGCGATTGCCGTTGCTATTTTAGGAACTAATTTATTGGGGTATATGGGTTTTATTGATACCAGTAAAAGTTTATATAGTGGCGCTCGTTTGTTATGGTTGTCTTACCTTGTGGGCGGCGTATTGTTTGGCATGGGTATGGTGTTTGCTTCTGGGTGTGGGAGTAAAAATTTGATTCGCTTGGGTGGGGGAAATTTAAAATCGTGGGTCGTTTTTTTGGCGATGGGCGTCGCGAGCCTGGCGACGCTGCATGGGGTTTTTGCCTTGATGCGCGTTGCGAGTGTCGATAGCATTTTTATTATGCTGCCTGTCAGTCAAGATTTACCTTCGCTTTTGACAAACTTATTTCAAAATACGCAACGTGCTGTGTGGCAATTGATTTCAGCGTGTGGTTTTTCGGGGTTGTTTTTGATTGTGGGATTGTGGCGAGGATCATTACGCGATGATTGGCAGCGCTTAAGTGGTGGTGTGATTGTGGGTCTTGTCGTGGTTGCGCTTTGGTTTCTCTCGGGGCATCTGGGTTATTTGTCAGAAGATCCCAATACATTAGAAGAAATTTTTTTGGCAACGAATAGTCGGCGAATGGAGGCCTTAAGTTTTGTTGTGCCTTATGGATACACATTAGATTTGCTGATGAGAGGAAGTGATGTGAGCCAACGGGTCACTTTAGGCATTGCCTGTTTATTAGGGTTGCCTGTCGGAGCGCTAATTCATGCGGTCGTTACGCGTAGCTTTCGTTGGGAAGGATTTAGGAGTGTTGAAGATACCGCCTTGCATTTGTTGGGCGGTGTATTAATGGGCGTGGGTGGTGTGATGGCGCTGGGGTGCACGATTGGGCAAGGGATCAGTGGTTTATCGGTTTTGTCAGTGGGCGCGCCGATTGCTGTGGTTGCGATGGTTTTCGGTGCTTTTCTAGGACTACATTATCAATCGCGGTGAACGGCATTGCGTTATCGGGCGTATCTTGTGTACGGATGTTGTGTGCTCACGCCGAGATCCTTGTAAACGGGTGGCAACCCCAATCTCTGTATTAGGCGGTACGCGAAATGCTTATGTGCGCTTGTGTACATAGCACTTTTCGTGTTCCGTTTAAAAAGTTCAAAGCTCAAAGCGCGTTCGCAAACGTGTGCAAGGGTCTCGGGTTTGCCGCTGTGATGGATGTGCGTGTTGAGTGGTGTGCTTGTCGTTAAGACTTGTTCGCCAAAATATGGCTTTACGTATGTCGAGATAGAGCGACGTCTGATAAAACACCTTTGCGTGCTTTTAGGATGATTTCCATTGTTGGATTAATCGGTTGACTGCTTGATTGGGTGTGAGCTCGCCTTGGTTAACTGCGGTCAGGGTTGCGCTAAGTGTTTTGGCGACGGCGGGATGCGTGCGGAAATCATGTTCAAGAGATTGGGTAATTAAATCCCAGGTCCATGTGATGGTTTGTGCGTTGCGCTTTTTTATCAATGTGTGATTGGCCTGTAGCGTTTGATGGTGTTGCAAAATCGCTTGCCAGAGGGTAGCAATGCCTTGATTATGTAGTGCAGAAATACCGATTACTTCAACAGAGGCGCTTGCCCAGGGATCGGCTCGTGCAATAAATTTAAGCGCTTGATGTGTTTGCATCATCGCTTGTTGCGCGGCAAGTGGGTCAATATCGATTTTGTTATAAGCAATAATGTCGGCGCGTTCGAGAATCCCTTTTTTAATGGCTTGTAAATCATCTCCTGTATGCGGGAGTTGCAAGAGTACAAAGCAATCGGTTGTGTTAGCGACGGCGATTTCACTTTGACCCACACCTACTGTTTCGACGAGAATCACATCGAAGCCTGCTGCTTCGCACAGCAATAGCGCTTCGCGTGTGTGCGCATTGATGCCGCCTAAGGTACCACTTGATGGGGTCGGGCGAATAAATGCGTGGGGCGATGCCGATAATTTTTCCATCCGTGTTTTGTCCGCCAAAATCGCTCCGCGATTAATAGGGCTAGAAGGATCAATGGCAAGTACTGCGACACGATGCCCTAAAGTGAGAAGGTGCAGACCGATCACTTCGATCAGACATGATTTGCCAACACCCGGTGCCCCTGAAATACCCACGCGTATGGTTGGTGGGGTGCGCTCGTGTGTATCACTCGCTATGGTTGATAGCGTGGTAATGAGTCGTTAGGCGCAGGCACGGTGTGTGGGGTGAGTCGATTCAACGAGCGTGATAGCTTGCGCAAGTGCGCGTCGATTCCCTTGGTGCACATCATGGGCGAGGGTGTGGGCATATAAATCAATATCGGATGAGGGGATGTTCATCGATCGGTATGCTGATTATTTTTTACTGTGCTTGGTTTTTTGGGGCGGCAAAAAAAGATTTTGCAGTTTGTGCGTGGCGGATTTTTTCAAGTATATCGGTGGCACAGCTGGTGATGGGCGTGCCTGGATTGTAGATACCTTTGACGCCACTGGCGTAAAGAAAGGCATGGTCTTGTTGGGGAATGACTCCGCCGACAAACGTCACAATATCTTGTGCACCTTGTTCTTTCAGTGCAGTGATGATGGCGGGGACTAATGTTTTATGTCCGGCTGCGAGTGTGGAGATACCTAAAGCATGCACATCATTTTCAATGGCTTGCCGTGCCGCTTCTTCCGGTGTTTGAAATAGTGGGCCAATATCAACATCAAATCCTAAATCGGCAAAAGCAGTGGCAATCACTTTAGCACCTCGGTCATGACCGTCTTGTCCTAATTTAACGACCATGATGCGGGGTTGTCGACCAAATTGTTGTGCAAAGTCTGCGATGTTATTTTTGATTGCTTGCCACAGTACTTGCGCGTCTTGGTTTTTTTCCATAATGCCTCCGTATATGCCCATCACCGCAGATGATTGTGCGCGATGGCGTCCAAAGATATGCTCAAGCGCGAGTGATACTTCACCCACAGTGGCACGTGCGCGAATGGCGTCGACTGAAAGTGCGAGGAGATTGCCGGTGTCAGTTTGCGCCGCATGGGTGAGGGCGGCGAGCGCTTCTTTCACGTGTTGTGGGTTGCGGCTTTTTTTAAGTTGAACAAGTCGTTGTATTTGCGCAGTGCGTGTTGCTTCGTTGTCAATTTCGCGTACTGCAATAGGTTCTTCTTGATCAAGCTTGTATTTGTTTACACCGACAATCACATCTTGGCCTGAGTCAATGCGGGCTTGTTTTTCGGCCGCCGCCGCTTCTATTTTTAGTTTTGCCCAACCGGATTCAACGGCATATGTCATGCCCCCCATGCGATCGATTTCAGTGATGATGTCCCAAGCTTGTTCGCTGATCTCTTGTGTGAGTTTTTCCATCATATACGAGCCGGCCCATGGATCGATGACTTGCGTAATATGGGTCTCTTCACGAATGACAAGTTGTGTGTTGCGTGCAATACGCGCTGAAAAATCGGTGGGTAATGCAATGGCTTCATCAAATGCGTTGGTGTGCAAGGATTGGGTACCGCCAAAGATGGCAGCCATCGCTTCAATCGTTGTCCGCACAATATTGTTATAAGGATCTTGCTGTGTCAGTGACCATCCTGATGTTTGGCAATGCGTGCGCAGCATGCTGGATTTTTGGTCTTTGGGTGAAAACGATTGCATGATGCGCCACCACAATAAGCGTGCGGCACGCAACTTGGCAATCTCAAGATAAAAATTCATGCCGATCGCAAAGAAAAAAGATAAGCGCTGGGCGAATGTGTCGATATCCATGCCTTTGTTAAGCGCGGTACGCACATATTCTTTGCCATCAGCTAAAGTGAAAGCAAGTTCGAGTGCCGAGTTTGCGCCGGCTTCTTGCATGTGATAGCCAGAGATAGAAATGGAATTAAATTTTGGCATATGCTGCGAGGTGTATTCAATGATGTCCGCAATGATGCGCAGGGAGGGTTGCGGTGGATAAATATAGGTATTGCGCACCATAAATTCTTTAAGGATATCGTTTTGAATCGTGCCTGATAACTTCTCTGTGGCGATACCTTGTTCTTGCGCTGTCACGATATAGGCGGCTAAGACGGGTAATACCGCGCCGTTCATCGTCATGGATACGGAGACTTGATCAAGTGGGATATGGTCGAATAATATTTTCATATCTTCGACAGAATCAATGGCTACCCCTGCTTTACCCACATCGCCTGTGACGCGTGGATGATCTGAGTCATAGCCGCGATGTGTGGGTAAATCAAAGGCTACGGAAATACCTTGTGCGCCATTCGCTAAGGCTTGGCGATAAAAAAGATTGGATTCATGCGCTGTTGAAAATCCGGCATATTGACGTACTGTCCAGGGACGCGTCGTATACATGGTGGCTTGCGGGCCGCGAACAAAAGGAGCAAACCCGGGCATGCTATGCGTGAAAGGTAAATCTTGGGTATCTGTTGCGGTATATAAGGGCTTGATGGCAATGCCTTCTGGGCTATGCCAGATAAGATTGTCGAGATTGTTCTCAGGTGCAGATTTGCTGGCAGCACGTTGCCAATCGTGGAGAGTTGCGTCAGGAGGTGGCGTATTCGACATGCTGGGTTTGCTCCTCATGATAGATCTAACGGATTTTTGTTTATTGTAGGACTTATCTAAAGATACCGTTGTGCAGGGGGTTTTTGGGTGGCATAAGCCAAATCGGTTTTGTGCGGTGCGCGCAATTTTTATGGGCGCAGGTTGGTCATGGTGGTTTCTCTGCTTTGGTTGCGTCGGATCTTGCCTTCACGCGCATCCACTGAGTGGGTGTTGCTCAGCAGATAATCGCTCGTTTGCATCATGTCACGCTGTTTTTTCGGTTGTAGGGTTTTCTAAACATGGAATTTTTTTGATAGAAGAAAGACCGCAAACATATTTTTTGGCGCGTTATTTTTTATTCAAATTGTTTTTTAAAGCGTTCAAATTCACTGACTAACCAAGCAAGCTCACGTTTGATATTTTTAATCTCTTCGAGCACGTCACTTTGTTGATTGGATGTGGCATCCATAATGGAAGTGGATTCTCCCCATGCGCTACGCATGTCTTCTTGCTGCATGTGTGTGTCGCCCGACAAATAATGTACGTAGCGCACTTCTTTTGCTCCGGGGGCTAAAGCGAGCGCCGTGGCTAAGGGGGGTGTGAGGTGTATTAAATGTTCGAGTGCTTCGCTTGCCTCATTGAGTGACGCAAAACGGTGAAGTCGTTCGCAGCGCGCTCTGAGTTCCCCAACAGTTTGTGCACCTCGTAAAAAAAGCATGGTCAATATAGCGAGGTGCGGCGCTTCTAATAAGAAAATTCCACGTAAATTATGGCTATATTTTGCGACGCGTGCACCGGCTTGATGTAATAAAAAAACAAGTTTTTGCTCTCTAAGTTGATCCAGTGTTTGTCGTACACGCTCTTCACTAAGTTGCATGACGGGAAATCTATTGGATAGTTGATTGCAGCCATTGACCAAGGCATTGACTGTGAGAGGATAGGCATCGGGTGTGGTGGCTTCTTTTTCAGCAAGTACGCCTAGTACTCTAATTGCAAAGATATCAAGTAGCATGGGTTCGGTGTGTGTGTGATTGCTATGGTCTTCGTTAGGCATGATTTGCGGTGAGAAATGTTTTTGTTACAAAAGTGTGTTGCCCAATCGTTATTTTCTGGGGATTTTTCAATCGTTGTCAGTGGATGCAGTATTGCTATTGCCCAGCAGATTGATTTTTATGCGCGCGCAAATCTTACGTGTTTGCCCGCGTTTTTTCTATCACAGACTGAGTGACTTGATTGCTTTAGGGCGCAGGTGCGTCCTCTTTGTTAGGCGCAGTGGGTTTGACGGGTGATTTGTCTTTTGGTGCGCAGGGAGGAAGATCGGGATTGTTTTTGTCGTTATCGATCAGCTCGCATAGAAAAGCGGGGCGGCATTTTTGCATCAGGTCGTCCCAAACGTAACCATTTTCGGTGAGGCAACCATGTGTATCTTTAACCTCAGCAGGGGGCGGCGTTTTTTTGCTCGCGCACGCGGATAAGAGAACGACCAAAAGCAGGGCAAAGTGATATTGGGTGATATGCATCAGTCTAGCTCCTTTAGTTTGCGCATTCGTGAACGTAGGCCGTTCATAATCTCTTTTTGATGATACAGCTCGGCAAAGTCAGCTGCTACTAAGTTAGCTTCATTTTTTAAAAAAACATCGGCGCCGGCATCGAGTAATAATTTAACGAGGTGAATATGTCCACTGCGTACGGCCATCATCAGTGGGGTCGTTCCGTTTGGACTTTTTGCATCGACCGCTGCCCCTTGTGCGATTAAAAATCGAGAAATATCTTGTTGTCCTGTCGTTGCTGCGTAGTGTAATGGCGTCCAGTCAGTGCGATTAACGTGTGCGTGACGTATTAATACCATGTCTTTGACGAGTGCGAATTGACCTTTTAAGCTAGCCAGCATCAACGCGGTTTCGTCATATGTGTTGGTGGCGTTAATGTCGATATGTGGATCTGCAACGAGTACTGTAGCGACCCGAAACGCATCTTCACGCAGTGCGACCAGGAGAATAGGGTTGCCGTTTTCATCTCGGGTGTTTGGATTTAATCCTTCTGCAAGTAAATTTTTTACTTGGCGATCACCGTTAAATGTGACGGCGCGGATCAGCTTGGCGGATGCGGGAGGCATTACGGTATCGGCTGCCGATGATGGGAGATAAAGGCTTATAAAAATAAGTGTGATACTGCATTTTAAAAAATTGCGCATAGAGAGGTTTATAGCTTATTAAATTGCTTTTATAGGGTCGTTTTCCTATCAGTGAATACCGATGTCATCGTCAGTGTAGCTAATTGGAAATATGAGGTGGACGAAATAATCTACAAAAATTATCGCTGGTGATTTGGCCTATTTGCTCAATAGGTAATTCTTTCAGTTGTGCAACGCAAGCACCAACATGATGGACAAATGAGGGTTCGTTGGTTTTGCCTCGATGGGGCACCGGTGCTAAGTAGGGTGCATCTGTTTCGATAAGCATGCGATCAAGCGGTGTTTTGCGTACGATTTCTTGTAAATCTTTGGCATTCTTAAAGGTGATGATGCCGGAGAAAGAGAGATGAAATCCCATATCGAGTGCGGCTTTGCCTGTTTCCCATGATTCAGTAAAACAATGAAGCACGCCTCCGATATGATTGGCGCCTTCTTCACGCATGATGCGCAAGGTATCTTCTGCTGCGTTGCGTGTATGGATAATGAGCGGCTTGCCAATCTCTCGTGCGGCACGAATATGGGTACGAAAGCGCATACGCTGCCATTCCATATCCTCAATATTGCGCCCTTCTAAGCGGTAATAATCCAAACCGGTTTCGCCTATGCCAAGTATGCGTGGATGTGTTGCGCGGCTTACTAAGTCTTCTACACTGGGCTCAAGCGTTTCTTCTACGTCGGGATGTACGCCGACGGTTGCGTATAAATTGGTGTGCGCTTGCGCGAGTGCTAAGACATTCGGGAAATCGGGAAGATTTACGGAGATGCACATCGCATGGCTTACTTGCATAGCTTGCATGCGCGCAAGAATATCGGGGATATGTTCGCGAAACTGGGGAAAATCAAGGTGGCAGTGAGAGTCAATAAACATCCTGGACCTTTATATAGGGTGAATTCTTTTCATTACGCGAATGTGCGTTTGTTTGTATTTTGGTACGGTCTTGTCATACCCGTATACGGGGCGCATCACTTTGTGCTTTGAGATAAGCATAGTTTAACGAAGCTTTGTACGCTATTTTACGGTGTGTAGGGTGAATGTACAGATCACGGTGTTAAGTGGATGTTTTTGGGTACGCACGTGACTGCAAAGACGATGGCATTAGATTGAATGTGGGTCTATATAGACTTGCGCGCTATTAGCTCCTTGGGCCTCATGGATCTCCTGCTGAGCAGATCCGACGATGGGGGCAAAGCAATCGGCATCACTTAATTTATCTTTATTGTTTCCTGCTTTGCCCGCAGGTGCTTTCCGTGCATTTCGTTTTTGTGCTGCCTATATCTTGTCTTTTTAGTTCGTGCCTCGCCTTTTTTATAAGAGACTATGTGCTTGTAAAAAGGAGGTAGGTCCCGGGTATTGATTGCACGCCGATAGTTTTAAGGTTGATCAAAGAGGCGACAGTAGGCGAGTAAGCTACTTTCTAAGACGAGTTTGG
>JADYYQ010000155.1 GCA_020853585.1 Ottowia sp. | reverse complement strand
CGCAAACGATGTTATTCCTCGTGCACGTGGGGCAGCTGCGCGGTTGCTTGAAGAGGCTGAAGGTTATAAGGCGCGTTTAGCGTTGCAAGCAGAAGGTGATGCTGCGCGTTTTAAACAGCTAGAAGCAGAGTATCGTAAAGCGCCAGGTGTAACGCGAGATCGCTTATACCTTGAAGCGATGCAGCAAATTTATAGTTCAACAACCAAAGTATTGGTTGAGTCACGTCAAGGTAGTCAGCTGCTTTATCTGCCTTTAGATAAATTGATTTCTCAGAGCGATAATTTTTCGGCGCCGGCTACTGTACCTGCGCCAGCGGGGGTGACGGTGGCGCCTCCTTCTACGTCCGCTCCTTTAGGGAGTAGCTCAGTTGATATTCGTTCGCGTGATGGCTTGCGTAGCCGTGAGCGCGAGCAGCGTTAAGAGAATTTTATGAACCGTATATTTTCTATCCTATTAGCTTTCGTTGCGACTTTTTTAGTATTGTCGTCGATCGTTTTTGTTGTCGATCAACGGCAATACGCTGTTGTGTTTGCATTTGGTGAGATTAAAGAAGTCATCAAAGATCCTGGTTTGCATTTTAAATTGCCCCCTCCTTTTCAAAATGTTTTATTTTTAGAGCGGCGGACGATGACAATTGATACGCCAGATGCTGATCGTTTTATTACCGCCGAAAAGAAAAATTTATTGGTTGATTCGTATGTGAAGTGGCGGATTGTTGATCCTCGTAAGTATTACATTAGCTTTAAAGGGGATGAATCTTTAGCGCGTGATCGTATGGCTCAGCTCGTTAAATCTGCACTTAATGAGTCTTTCACTAAGCGAACGGTGAGTGAGCTGATCTCAGCGCAAAGAGAACAAGTGATGCAAGAGATTCGTGGCAAAGTGGCCGATGATGCAGAGCAAATTGGTGTTGAAATTATCGATGTTCGTCTTAAGCGGATTGATTTACTCGCAGAAATTTCTGAATCTGTTTATCGTCGAATGGAAGCTGAGCGCAAGCGCGTTGCAAATGAATTGCGTTCAACGGGTGCCGCTGAATCAGAAAAAATTCGCGCAGATGCTGAACGTCAGCGAGATATTTTATTAGCGCAAGCTTATCGAGATGCACAGCGTATCAAAGGTGAAGGGGATGCCACTTCTGCGAGTATTTATGCGCAAGCTTTTGGTAAAGATCGTGATTTCGCTGCGTTTTGGCGCAGCTTAGAAGCCTATCGTGCGAGTTTTAAAGATAAAAAAGATATTCTTGTGTTGGATCCTAGCTCAGAATTTTTCAAATTTATGCGCAATACCCAGGGTAGTACGGGTTCGCGTAAATGATTGGGGCCAAGTCAATCGTGCGTGTGTTCTTAACTTATTGGCCAGATTCACAGCGGCGTGAGATAACCCGCTTTGGGTGTTTGCTACGTTGTCTGCGGCGTGTTTAATGTCATCAGTTGGAATAAATAATCGTTGGTTGTTGCCCGAGTCTATTGCAGATGTGTTGCCATCTGAGGCGCGTAGATTAGAAGAGTTACGGCGCGCTTTGTTAGACCATTTTCATATTCATGGCTACGAATTGGTGATGCCACCTTTGCTTGAATATGTTGAGTCGTTGTTAACGGGCGCGGGTCATGACTTGGATTTATGTACGTTCAAGTTAGTTGATCAGCTTTCAGGTCGTACCATGGGACTGCGCACTGATATTACGCCGCAGGTCGCGCGTATTGATGCCCATTTGCTAAACCGCGAAGGTGTTACGCGCTTGTGCTATGCAGGTTCTGTTTTACGCACACGTCCCACCGGTTTTCATGCAACGCGCGAGCCATTACAAGTGGGCGCCGAAATTTATGGTTATGCAGGTATAGAGGCTGATTTAGAAATAGCTGAACTATTAGTTTCTACACTGCGCTTGGTACAACCGGGCGTTGTTTACCTCGATTTATGTCATGCTGGATTACTAGAGGCCTTACTGGGCGAGGTTTTGTTAGCGGCGGATGTTAAGGCACTTCTTTATGATGCATTAGCGGCGAAAGATATGTCAGCCTTACAGGCGTTGTTAGGCTCGTTTTCTGTCCCACTTAAAATAGCTTTGCTGTCTTTGCCCACACTGTATGGTAGTGTTTCTGAGGTGCTGTCTGCTGCCCGTCGTGTGCTACCAGACCAAGTACGGGTGCGTGAGGCATTAGCGCAGATGGAGCAAATGGCGCTAATGACTGATCAGTTGGGTGTGCGTCTGACTCTTGATTTGGCGGATATCAGAGGGCATTACCACTATCACACGGGCATGATGTTTTCTGCTTATGTGGATGGTGTGCCTAATGCAATAGCGCGCGGTGGTCGCTACGATAAAATTGGACAAGCTTTTGGGCGAGCTAGACCAGCTACAGGATTTTCTTTAGATCTGCGCGAGATAGGTGCATTGACGGCTCCATCGCTTTCGGAGCCGATCATTTATGCCCCTTGGGGACAAGATCGTAGTTTGATCGAAAAAATAGCGCACCTGCGTGCCACAGGTGAGGTTGTTGTACAGCTATTGCCTGGACAGCAGCAAGATAATACATCTGCTCGTCATCGCACATTAGAACTAAAAAAGGGGGTTTGGGTCATTACGTCTTAATAAGTTGATGACTCAAGCTAAAATAGCGCTTTATTATTCAGGCACAACATGTCCGTATTTGCAGCAAAAAATAGCCCACACGCTGGGCATAATGTGGTGGTTATTGGTACCCAATGGGGCGATGAAGGTAAGGGAAAGGTCGTTGATTGGTTGACCGATCATGTTGCCGGCGTAGTACGTTTCCAGGGTGGGCACAATGCTGGCCATACTTTGATTATTGGTGGGGAAAAAACAATTTTGCGTTTAATCCCGTCCGGCATCATGCGTCCTCACGTTATTTGTTATATTGGCAACGGTGTTGTTCTCTGCCCCTCTGCGTTATTTAAAGAAATTGCTGAGTTAGAGGCGATGGATGTGGATGTGCAGTCGCGTTTGCGGATTTCTAATGCCGCGACACTTATTTTCCCGCACCATATTGCGCTTGATCAAGCACGTGAGCGTAAGCGCGGTAAAGAAAAAATAGGCACAACCGGCCGCGGCATTGGTCCTGCATATGAGGATAAGATAGCGCGGCGCGCTTTACGCGTGCAAGACTTATACCGACCCGATTATTTCGCCTCAGTATTGCGTGAGACACTTGAGTATCATAATTTTGTTCTTACCCACTATTTGGATAGCACGGCGATTGATTTTCAGAAAACATTAGACGACATGCTTGCGTTGGGCGCGCGACTACAACCGATGGTAGGGGATGTATCGAGTGAGCTGGAAGCCGTGTATAGCGCAGGTAAAAACTTACTGTTTGAAGGCGCGCAAGGCACTTTGCTGGATGTAGATCACGGTACTTATCCGTTTGTGACATCAAGTAATTGTGTGGCGGGTAATGCTTGCGCGGGTGCGGGTGTGGGGCCAAGTCGCTTGCACTATATTTTGGGAATTACTAAAGCATATTGCACGCGTGTGGGTGCGGGGCCATTTCCAAGTGAGCTTTATGATCAGGATAATCCGCTAAAGCAAGATCCAATCGGTGTGTATTTAGCAAAGACTGGTAAAGAGTTTGGTTCTGTCACTGGGCGACCGCGCCGCACGGGTTGGCTGGATGTGGCCGCATTAAAACGCGCAATTCAGATTAATGGTATTTCTGGTCTATGTATGACGAAGCTTGATGTGCTTGATGGATTAGAGACGATTAAGTTATGTGTGGGCTATCGCTTAGATGGTGAGCAGATTGCTATTTTGCCATCTGGGGCCGATGTAGTTGGACGTTGTGAACCGATTTATGAAACCTTCCCAGGATGGCGTTGTAGTACGGTTGGGATTTGTCGTTGGGAGTTGTTGCCAGAACTTGCACAACGTTACTTAGAAAGAATTGCGCAATTAGTGGGTGTAGAGATTGCGATGATTTCGACGGGGCCTGATCGTGATGAAACGATATTAAGGCGGCATCCTTATCAATTGTGATGATTGGCAGCATACTTTTTGTTGTTGGTTTTGTGAGGACATGTTTTTTTTGATGTCCTTTATCGTGCGGTACTTGCGCTGTGGTCTTTCTCTGTTTGTGCATTGTTTTCTTCTTGCCTGTGATGATTGCAGGCAAACTTTTGATTTTGCTAACCAAATGGTCTGGAGGGGAACGTCAGTATGAGTATTCAAGTATGTGATCAGTCTGAAGTGCGGCCGATCTGGTTTCAAGCATTTTCACTAGCGCAATTAGTCCCTGTTTGCGAAGGGACCGCTATTTCTCATTTAGGTATTGAATTAAGCGAGGTAGGCCCGGATTTTTTGCGGGCGCGTATGCCTGTTGATGCGCGTACTGCGCAGCCTTTTGGTCTTTTGCATGGCGGGGCGTCGGTGTTGCTTGCCGAGACCTTGGGTAGTCTGGCTGCGGAGCTTTGCGTTGATTCGCAGAAATTTCGTTGTGTGGGTTTAGAAATCAACGCTAACCATGTGCGGGGTGTACGCTCAGGCTGGGTGACAGGAACAACAAAGCCGATACATATCGGTCGGTCAACGCAAATCTGGGAGACGCGTATTGTCGATGAACAAGCGCGCTTGGTTTGTCTTTCTCGGTTGACAGTGGGTGTTTTAGATCTTGCGAAAGATAGCCAAGATCGCTAATTTTTTCATCTCTTTTAAGACATCTCTAGAAATAGATGGTGCCCAGGAGAGGACTCGAACCTCCACGCCCTTGCGAGCGCCAGCACCTGAAGCTGGTGCGTCTACCAATTTCGCCACCTGGGCAGATACCGCAAAGCGGCGATTATAACGACTCAGCGCATAATGTCAAACCGTAGAAAAACAAAAATTTTGCTGCATCGCAGCTTGACCTTTCTGGAAAAAAATTGAGCTCTATTCAGCGTACTACCCATACTATTCCGACTCGTGAAGACATTCTTGGTGTTTTACGTAGATTCACTCAAGCGATGACTGATGAGGCCCTTATCAAAGCATTGGCCGTTTCTGCTGACGGACAAGATGGTTTTACTAAGCGACTAGCTGCGATGCAGCGTGATGGGCAAATTCAATTAAATTCAGCGGGTGCTTTTGAGTTGATCCAGCAAGCCACTTTTATTGTGGGGCGTATTCAAGGTCATCGAGATGGGTTTGGTTTTGTTTTACGGGAAGATGGGCAGGATGATATTTTTCTATCTGATCGTGAGATGCAAAAAGCGATGCACAACGATAAGGTTCAAGTTCGCTTGATTGGGCAAGATCGGCGTGGGCGACCCGAAGGACAAATTGTTGAGATATTGGAGCGAGCCAATACTATTGTGATTGGACGATTGCTTAATGAGAGTGGTGCATTGGTTGTAGCGCCCGAAGATAAGCGTTTAAGCCACGATATTTTGATTGCGCCTAAAGGGCAAGGTAAGGCAAAAATAGGGCAAGTCGTTAGCGTACAAATTACGCATTTTCCCGACCGCTATACTCAAGCGATAGGAAAAGTGGTTGAAGTGCTCGGGGATATTGACGATCCTGGTATGGAAATTGAGATCGCTGTGCGCAAGTTTGATGTGCCTTATCAATTTAGCAAAGCAACGATTAAAGAAGCGCAAGCATTGCCCGATAAGGTCACTGAGAAAGATTGTGCTGGGCGTATTGATTTGCGCGATATCTCATTGGTGACGATTGATGGGGAAGATGCACGCGACTTTGATGATGCCGTTTATTGTGAGCCTATTACACAAGGACGTACTAAAGGATGGCGTTTATTGGTGGCGATTGCGGATGTATCGCATTATGTGCGACCAGGTCAGCCATTGGATGCAGATGCGTTAGAGCGCGCGACTTCGGTATATTTTCCTAGGCGTGTGATTCCCATGTTGCCGGAAAAAATATCGAATGGTTTGTGCTCGCTTAATCCTCACCTTGACCGCTTGTGTATGGTGTGCGACATGGTGATTAATGAAGCAGGTGAGATCACGGCGTATCAATTTTATTCTGCGGTGATGCATTCTGTTGCGCGTTTAACTTACACCGAAGTTTGGGAAGCGCTCTCTAATACCCGAGGACCTCAGGCTCATAAGCATTTTAAAGTCATGCCGCATTTGCAAAATCTTTATGATTTATATCAAGTGTTGCTTAAGGCGCGGCAAATACGGGGTGCGATTGATTTTGAAACCACTGAGACAGCGATTATTTGTAATGCGCAGGGCAAGATTGAGCAGATTCTTCCTCGTCAGCGTAACGATGCACATAAGTTAATTGAAGAATGTATGCTTGCCGCCAATGTATGTGCAGCCGATTTATTGGTGCGGCACCATCATCCCGCTTTGTACCGTATTCATGGCGGGCCTACGTCTGAAAAATTAGATAATCTACGTGTCTTTTTGCGTAGTGTAGGTTTAAGTCTGGAGGGTGGAGATCAACCTCATGCATCTGACTATAGCCGTTTGCTTGATGTGATTAAGTTGCGCCCCGATGCCGCACTTTTGCAAACGATGATGCTACGTTCATTACGTCAAGCTGTTTATGATCCCGATAATATTGGCCATTTTGGTTTAGCTTACCAAGCGTATGCACACTTCACTAGTCCGATTAGACGTTATCCCGACTTACTCGTGCATCGTGCGATTAAGGCGTTGATTGAGGGTAAGAAATATCATCCAACAGTACCGGATCAGATTGTGTTGAAAACCATGCCGGTACCTCGTGTACGTAAGACAGAGGGCGAAAAAAATACCCCGGCTCCGATTAAAAAACCGGTGTCTGTTGGTTCAGAGCATGCGATTTGGGCACAGTTAGGTTTGCACTGCTCTGCTAACGAGCGCCGTGCTGATGAAGCCTCGCGCGATGTGGAGACTTGGCTGAAATGTTATTTCATGCGCGATAAGTTAGGCGGTGAGTATGCGGGTACCGTCAGTGGTGTCACTTCATTTGGCTTATTTGTACAACTTGATGAGCTGTATGTCGAAGGATTAATCCACGTTACGGAGTTGGGGAGTGATTACTTTGAATACGATGAGGCGCGTAATGAACTGCGTGGGCAGCGCACAGGTATCCGCTATCGTTTAACGGATCGTGTGCGTGTGCAGGTATCACGTGTTGATCTGGACGCGCGGAAAATTGATTTTGTGCTGATTCATGAGGTATCGCTTCGCCCCGGTAGTGCGCTTGGGACAGCCCCTTCTACAGAAAAATCAGCAAAAAAAATGGCTCGGCGCAATGGAGAGCAGTTATCTACGGCTGTGGCTAAGAAAGAAAAAAAACAGACCGGGAAAAAAGCAGAGAAGGTGGTAAGCGTCAAAGCGAAAAACGGAAAAGCGAAAAATAATGCGGCGCGCTCAGGTAAAAAAAAAGCGGCGAAATTAGTACGTAATGGGTGAGGTAATGGCAAGTAACAAATTATTGTTGGGGTTTCATGCAGTCACTGCGCGTTTGCGTGTTGATGCGCAAAGTATCACGAGTATTTATTACGAGGCGAGCCGCCGTGATCAACGCATGCAAACGTTTCTTGCGTTAGCAGAGCAGCAAGGTGTGCGTTTGCATCCAGCGAATGAATCGCGTTTACATGGATTGGCAGGTGGGCAGAGGCATCAGGGTGTGGTTGCCTTAGCGAGTGAAGTACATCTTGCACTCAATATCGATGAGCTTCTCGATGGCATCGAGGGTGATGCACTTTTATTAGTGCTCGATGGTGTGACAGATCCACATAATTTAGGGGCTTGCTTGCGGGTTGCCAATGGGGCGGGTGCACATGGGGTGATTGCACCGCGGGATCGTGCAGTGAGTGTCAATGCAACGGTCGCTAAAGTAGCGAGTGGGGCAACCGAAACAACGCCTTATCTTATGGTGACCAATTTAGCGCGTACGCTGCGTAGTTTGCAGGATCGCGGTATTTTTTTGGTGGGTACAGATGACGAAGCCGAGCAGGATATTTATCAGGCTAATTTGCAAGGCCCTTTAGCGTTGGTGATGGGGGCTGAAGGAGAGGGAATGCGTCGCTTGACGCGCGAGACCTGTGATCAGTTAGTACGTATTCCAATGCAAGGCGCTGTGGCGAGCTTAAATGTTTCTGTT
>JADYYQ010000154.1 GCA_020853585.1 Ottowia sp. | reverse complement strand
GGTGGGCGTGTTTGAGTCGGGTCAATTTGATTTTTATAGTAGTTTGGCTTTAATTCATATTGATGATGCCCAAAAATTGTTGCGATTGCATGCGCCCAGTGGTGTGCGTTTGCGGCTGTCCGATATGCAATTGGCCCCGCGTGTGGGGCATGATTTGATGGGGAAATTGGGGCCGCATATCTATGTGCGGGATTGGTCAAGTCAAAATCGTAGTTGGTTTGCCGCCGTGCAAACTGAGAAGCGCATGATGTTTATTATTTTGGCATTGATTATTGCGGTTGCTGCATTTAATTTGGTGTCGACTTTAGTGATGACGGTGACGGATAAGCAGGCAGATATTGCAATTTTGCGTACGATGGGTGCGGCGCCCAGTTCGATTTTAAAAATATTTATGGTGCAAGGCTTGGCGATTGGCTTTTTTGGTACTTTACTGGGTGTCGTACTGGGCTGTATTGTGGCGGCCCACGTTGATGTGATTGTGCCCGCGATTGAGTATGTCGTCGGCGCGCAATTTTTGCCACGAGATGTTTATTTTATAAGCGAATTACCCTCTGATTTGCGACGTGCTGATGTCATACAGATTGCCGCGCTTTCTTTTTTATTGGCGGTACTATCGACGCTCTATCCCAGTTGGCATGCAGCTAAAGTAAAACCTGCACAGGCATTACGTTATGAATAGTATGACAACGAATGATAATTTAAGCGATATGCAATGTGTGATACCGGCCGCTGCTTCTATAAAAAAAGAAGGAGATAGTGCGGCGCCATTGATCGTATTACAAGCTCGGGGACTGGTAAAGACGTTTGACGAGGCCGGGTTATATGTTGAAGTTATTCGCGGGGTTGATTTTTCTGTTAATGCAGGTGAGAAACGTGCCATTGTAGGCGCTTCAGGCTCGGGTAAAAGCACATTACTGCATTTGCTAGGGGGCTTAGACCAACCCAGTGCGGGTGAGATTTGGGTAACGGGGCAGTCTTTAAGTGCGGCCAATGAAGTGCAGCGCAATCGCTTACGTAATCGTTCATTGGGTTTTATTTATCAATTTCATCATTTGCTTCCTGAGTTTAGCGCCTTAGATAATGTCGCTATGCCGTTGCGTATTCGTCGTTTGGGTGTGGCTGATGCGCGCGCGCAAGCGCAGACAATGCTAACGCGTGTTGGTTTGGGGGCACGTATCCATCATCGTCCAGGGGAATTATCGGGTGGTGAGCGTCAACGAGTCGCGGTAGCACGGGCATTGGTGGGTCAGCCAGCATGTGTGTTAGCGGATGAGCCGACGGGCAATTTGGATAGTGAGTCAGCGGAAAATGTTTTTTCTCTTATGCTTGAGCTCGCGCAGGATTTAGGCACCGCTTTTGTGATTGTGACGCATGATCGTGAATTAGCGCGGCGCTGTGATGATCAATTAACCTTATGTGATGGTCGATTAGTCGTTTAAACCGCAGAGTGTATTTCTCATGTGATTATTGCGCGTATCGATCGATACCTTGCGCATTGCATGTATTTTTTGACAAGTCGATAATAATGCAGCGCTCCTTCATTGATGGGGGCCTTGCGTGTTTTCCTAAATGGTTTATATTTTTAACGGTTGTTTTTGTTGCAAATAGTTTGCCAATTTTTTGTCGGTGGAGAAAGGAATAATGATGAACGATATAGAGAAAAAAAAGACCATTGATGCGCTTAATCGCATTATGGAAATTGAATTAGCGGGTGTGGTGCGTTATACCCATTACGCTTTAATGGTGTACGGCTATAACCGTATCCCGATTGTGTCGTGGCTTAAGTCCAATTCACAAGAAGGATTGATGCATGCGCATAAAGCGGGGGAATTGGTGACCCTATTGGGCGGGCACCCTTCACTCAAGATTGGCTCGCTACTCGAAACAGAGCGCCATGATGTGGGTGATATTTTGCGTGAAAGTTTGGCGCATGAACAAGTATCTTTGGCGGCTTATTACGATTTGCTCAAACTGGTTGAAAGTAAGTCGGTGCTGCTCGAAGAATATGCGCGTGAAATGATTGTGCAAGAAGAGTTGCATCTTGATGAGGTGAATAAGATGTTAAGAAGTCCCGGTGCGACGGCCCCATTTGAGTCTTGATTTTTCGGGGAAGTAAAGTTGTAGTGGACTTAGCGATAAATTTGCTTCTTTACCATATGATGATCTACTTTTAACGGGCAGCGCTTATCGTGATGAGTATGCTGCGGTTGGCCAAAAGCTTTTAGCCTATATCGCCGCCGCTCATGTGCAGTGCGCTTACAACTTCTTCAGTTGTTTCAGCATACTCCGTGAGTGGCGAATAATTTGCTTTGTTGCTTGATATTTTGTAGCGGCATATTGCCTTACTTATTTATCAATACGATATTGATTTTGAAATAAGTAACTCAGCCCCCTAGGGTTAATAATCCATGGAGAAGGATTATCCTGCTACGCTCATGATCAAGCGTTTTCCAAATAGGGCAATTATTTGGATCGCGACTTTCTTCAAATAATTGTTTGTCAATTAAAGAAAAAACAGACGGATCATCCATAGACAGCGCACAGAGCGTGCGCTTGATGTTGGGGTGATGCGTTAAAAGAAACGCTGTCATTGAAATATCTTCAGCCTCAATTTCTCCTTTGTCTATAGCCATTAAAAATGGCTCATATGCGCTGAATTTTATTGGGCCTATTTTTTTACGCTCTATAGCATCTTGAACTAAATTTTTATCGCTTTGGCATATAAATTTTTCAGCAATATCATTAAGACTAGACAGGAGTGGCATGTCGTAGATTTTTAGTTCGCGTAATTTATGAATAATATTGTTTTTAAATATAGGATGCGCTTGAATTTCCTTTAGGTGGGTCACAAATTGATCAAACTCGGATTTAGATTGGAAGCTAATCAAACAAGCGC
>JADYYQ010000153.1 GCA_020853585.1 Ottowia sp. | reverse complement strand
CTTAGACCGCTTCCTGCTGTCACACCGGTATATGTCAGCCCAGCCGGCAATTGCTCGCCTACTGTGAACGTTGTGGCGGTATAAGGTGCATCACCATTATTTGTCACCGTGATGGTGTAACTACCTGTAACCCCATTGGTAAATCCACCGGCTGGTGCAGTTTTCGTAATCACTAAATTGGGTGTACCCGATTTAGTGCAATTAGCTGGCAGGGGCAGTGTGCCTTTACAGTCGGTCGTACAGGTGCTACCGGTACATACCCCAGCGTAATTGTCGCCACCATTAAACGTAGCGATTGGTGTCACCTGCAAGGTGAAAGAAGCCGTTCCATTGACCGCTAAGTTACTACTCAGTGTCAATGTACATAACAAGGGAACGTTACCTACCACCGCGCTACATCCTGCGCTGCTTACACCACTCCCTGCTGTTACACCGGTATATGTCAGCCCAGCCGGCAATTGCTCGCCTACTGTGAACGTCGTGGCAGTATAAGGCGCATCACCGTTGTTCGTCACCGTGATGGTGTAGCTACCTGTAACCCCATTGGTAAATCCACTGGAGGGTGCAGTTTTCGTAATCACTAAATTAGGAGCGCCTGTTTTGACACAGCTCGCTGGCAGAGGCAGCGTGCCTTTACAGTCGGTCGTACAGGTGCTGCCGGTACATACCCCAGCGTAATTGTCGCCACCATTAAACGTAGCGATCGGTGTCACCTGCAAGGTGAAAGAAGCCGTTGCATTTGGCGCTAAGTTACTACTCAGTGTCAATGTACATAACAAGGGAACGTTACCTACCACCGCGCTACACCCCGCACTGCTTACACCACTCCCTGCTGTTACGCCGGTATATGTCAGCCCAGCGGGCAATTGCTCGCCTACTGTGAACGTCGTGGCGGTATAAGGCGCATCACCATTATTCGTCACCGTGATGGTGTAGCTACCTGCAACCCCATTGGTGAATCCACCGGCGGGTGCAGTTTTCGCAATCACTAAGTTGGGTGTACCCGATTTAATGCAATTAGGTGGCAAGGGCAGCGTGCCTTTACAGTCGGTCGTACAGGTGCTGCCGGTACATACCCCAGCGTAATTGTCGCCACCATTAAAAGACCCTGCCGGCGTCACTTGTAAGGTGAAGGAAGCAGTTGCATTGATTCCTAAAGATCCGCCGCTAAACGTTAGCGTACATTGCACAGGCACAGCGCCCGGTTGATTATCAACACAGCTCACCCCAGTCAAACCCGAAACGGTGGCGGCACTTGCATATACCAAGCCGGTCGGTAATTGCTCCCCTACTGTGGCCGTTCCAGTCAATGCCGCTGTGCCGTTGTTCGTCACAGTGATCGTGTAGCTACCTAACACGCCTGCTGTAAATCCACCTGCTGGCGCGACTTTACTAATGATTAAATTGGGCGCCGTGTGGATTGGTATGGGCGGTGGATTAGTCGCGGTACAAGCACCGGTACCTACATTGATAACTGTACTGCAAGTAACTATATTATTAATGTTAGTGGTCGTGCTGGGCGTGACTGGATTTAATACTTGAACAGTAAATGTCTTTGTTGTTGTGGTTCCAACAGTGCCACTTGCGAAGTTGATAGTCTGCGTACAAGTGGAACCAGCCGCAGTAGACGGCGAACAACTCCATCCTTCTCCAATACCGGTATATACGGTTGAGACCGGGACAGTCTCAGTTAATATCACATTCAAACCTGCTGTATCCGAGGGAACATAAAGACTTTCCACCGCAATCGAATAAACAATCGTCTGATTAGGTGCAACCTGGTCACCAGTAGTAAAGGGAACACCCCCAATTGTGCTTACGCTTTTTGTCACGCTCGCAAATTGATCTAAAAATAAAATATCTTGGGATTGACTGGTAAACGTGCCACCACCCGCTAATGGTCCCGTACCTACTAAACCTAGATTCCACGACACACCCATGCCATGAGCCAGCGCCTGCGCTGTTCCTGGTTGAATAAATTGGCTAGGTGGATTCGCATAAGGTCCGCCCTGACTACCATTTACCAAAGCAGCAGCTGTCCCAGTAAAGTATCCGCCCCAATTGCTAATTACGTTTGTCCTAAACGCTTCAACAATACTTGTCGAATCTGACGCACCACCCACAATGGCAGGTACCGATGGAATATTCTGCACAAAAGCGTTAGCAACCGTACTAGGTGAGGTCCCAGGCTTGGTATAACTTGTCGTAATCAAATGGTACAACTGTACTTGCAAAGTATCATCTGCATTACCGCATAGCCCATCATTGGTCACGTTGTAAACAGCGCTCACATAATCATTTGGTCGGACATAGGTCCAATCGACTGTCACCGTATACGTACAACCATTTATACTTTCCGCATAGTAGCTTGTCGTAGCCATACCACTCGCGCCGGTACTGCCCCCACTACTTGTAAAAAAAGGCCCCCCGCTATTCGACCCAAAAGACTGCATATTCGAACATGATCCTCCCGTAGCAAGCGTACAGGCTCCAAATATCTGCGGAGCAGCAACATTCGTCGGATCCACAAGCGCTAAATAGATACCGTTATATAAATTAATGTTCCCCCCTTGTCCAATGATGGGGTTATTAGTTGTTGCTCCACTACTAAACACATAATTTTGATAATTCGTTGCCGTAACCGCATTTACCGTATCCGTGCGATAAATTTGTATCTGCCCATTTGTCCCTATCATGGTCTGAATACCACCGCCTGTGGTAGACGTGCCACCATTTAAGGTCACCACCGCACCCTGCCCGTAAACAGGGAGAGCAACGCACAATAACAATGCGCTCAATATCTTTTTTAATTGGGTAGCCGAGTAGTGACTGTCAGCAGCCATCGTCGTCAAAGCACTTGTTGTGCTGTGCCGCAGACTGAACACGTCAGAAATAAATCTGTACAAATTGCTTTTTAATTTCTGTATCGTTATTTTTCTCACAATCAGCTACCACCACTTTTAAATGTGTTTTCGTCAAATTTAAAGCGCAAGCGCAAATACGCACCGCGAGCGGTGTAATCAGCGCCACTCAAATCGCGATCTGTAAACCCCATCAAGTTATAGCCCGCAGATGCCCATAGATTTTTGGTTAACAAATAGCCCACCTCTGTTCCATAGGCATATTGATTACTACCTCCCTGCGGACTATTCAACGTAGAGAGCAACACACCCACATCCCAATCCTGATTCACGTCATACACAACACGACCGCTTAACAACCAAGCTTCATAAAGCTGGCTATCCACCGGCAAAGTAAAATCAGTCGTCGCTTTACCGGCAATACGCGCTGTCATCCACCAAGGACGGCTTGGGTGATAATCCCCATGCAAAGAAACAATATGCGTCCGATAGTTATCTCCATTTAACTGAGATTGATCATTGACCACTTTAAATTCATAACGTGCGAGTGCGTTATAGCGATTGTTATCTGTCGGGCGCCAGGCAAATCCAATTTGCGCGCGATCTTGCAGCGCATTACCCGACGCTAAGCCGCTCGCGTTGTAATTTTTTTGACTAAACAATAAATAATTACGTAACAACAAAGTCCAGTCTCGGTCTAATTTACGTGCAAACGAGGTAGTCGATAACCACTGGTTCTGCCCCTGACTCGCAGCAACGACTGGATTTTGAAATAGCCGGCGATACTCTAACTTAGTCGATGCGCGCCACAATGGATCAACGCTGTAATCAAGCCCAGCAGATAATGCCAGCGCATTTTGCGTATTACCTTGTAGTATTTTCAGATACTCCACACCCGTGGTCGCAACAATGCCATCATCCACATTCCAGGTATGCCGCTCTCCTGTCGCTAAAGCCATATCACGTACCCTACTGCTGCCCATAGCGGTCGCATCACGTGCACGATATTCACTAAATAGATTGCCACCTGGCATGTAGTTGCTACTTACCCCGGCAATAAAACTTGTACTGCTATCAGCAGGATTAAGAGAATAAGCTGAGGCCAGCCCTCTTTGTGTTTCAAAGCGATCGTACAAACGCACTTGTTCTGTCAACTGGTACTCAGAACCCAACACAAGACGTGTTTGATTATTGCCAACGACCCCTCTTTCAAGCTCCGCATTGACATTAAACCGTTCTGTGGCTTTATATTGAGCGCCGGCCTTTACGGTCGTCGCTTCAAGCGGTTGAGTCAGCTGACTGGCAGTCGTATTAAGCGTACTACCCACAGGGGGCACGGCTTGGCTGCCGCCAAAAAAACCACCTGTACTACCCATACCACTACCTAGCAAGGCTGTATTACTGCTAATTTGTGCCGTCGCGGGCAACAGCGTATCTTCGCGGGTATGTGTAAGCGCCGCATTTAACGTAAGTTGATCACTGACTTGATAAGCTAAACCAAGCTGCTGCCCTTGGCGAACCGCTCCTAAGACACGGTCTTCACTGCGAATCACTTCACCAAATACATTGATCAAATCAGATGCTTTAAGATTCGCTCTAATTCCCGCTTCACCCTTACCGCCCATCAAAGAAGCGGCAGGATTATTAAAACCCGTATCGGTACGCACCACATAGGCACGCAGATTGACCCGCTCATCACTGTGAATCAATTCAAGCCGTCCTGCATTACCGCGTATTTTTGATTCTAATTCGCCCGCACTACCTGAGGGCGTTGCAAACACCTCACCTGCTGCACTGTAAAGCGTAGACTGCGCCTGCGCAAATTCAAGTACCAAACTTGTGTTTTCACCTAACTTCGCACTGGCATTCACACTCGACAAACGATAAGGAGAAAGGGGGTTAGTGTCATCAATTAACGCGCCCCCTAACGCTAAATAATTATTAATTTTTACCTGACCATCAGCCCCTACGACCCAAAAACTTTGCCCCCCTAGATCGGTCTCGTAAGTAATACGGAAAAATTGAGGATCGCCATCTGGCGTCAATGTCGCTATCGGTAAAGTAAAGAGAATACGGCCACTAAAAGGCTCAAATGTATAGTCTGCAAACCGCGTTAAAGGCTTGATCTGCTTAATCAAGCCAAGCTGATTTTTATCGCGAACAATAATCTCTATTTTTTCTGAATTTTCAACTGCATTACTGTTACGCACAGCGAAGGGGCCTGATGTCCCATTACCCGGATACTCTTCCACCACCTGTTTAAGCGTATCGTAAATCGCAAATGTGTTGGCCATCACATTGTCCACTTCATAGTGTCCACGCAATCCCGTTGCCGTTCGATTGTATTGCCCCAAATCACGCAATCTTTGATTCGCGACAGACCAACCACTCGTGGCCTGACTAAAACCACTGCCCGTGGCAAAGTCCCCATATAACAAATAATTTTTATTGTGATCGATACGCACATACAAGCGATCACTTGACCTCGCATCAAAACCCTTAACAGAACTATCTCCGTACACAGGATAAAAACGCTCAGGATTAACATCGCGCATCAAATGATTGCGCGTATCTTTGTCAGAATCATAAGCAGCCGTAAGTAATGTCTGCCCACTGATCGTGCCCTTTAGGAAAAAAGCCGTTCTCGCGGCAGCACGACCACCACTGCCAAGATCTCGACTCCAATGATTAATTTCGCGTTCGAACCCGTCCTTCATATGCTCTTGGTTAATTGCACCCAAAGTCATATTGCGCTTGCTAATCACGCCTTCAATCAAACCGATGGCCATCATACTGCGCAGCTCAGGAAGAAAATCAATCGTGGTATCCGCTATCGCCGTACCAGAAGTAATACGTAATTTAACAGCCTGTGGATTCGTGGGCGCCAACAGACGGAAATAAGCCTCACCCTCCTCCACCTTCAACTGCGTGCTACGAACAGCACGATCAACATTACGCGGCTCTGGGCCTATCGTCTGCGATAAATCACCCTCAAACAAAAGACGCCCCCCATCTACGCTCACGGAAACATACCGCGAATCATTGATCGGGACACCTTTCGCATCTAACAATTTAATTGCAATCTCAATAACACTTTGCCCATCAGCTGGCGCATGCCGCCGATCTATCTCAACGGTGATGGTATTCACAGTCACTTGTTCTTCAACCAGAGGTGTCGAAGGAAAAGCAACGCGCTCAACAAGCCCTTTATATCTCACAGTACCAGCAGGCAACGCACTGGAAACTTCGGCGACAGACTCAAAAGATCCGCCCAATACGATTATTAACATTAATATCCGCGAAACAACTCGCCGCACACCACACCACCAACTCGGCTTTAAGTGGGAAATCATGTCACTCCCTACCGCTATCTTTCAAGTCACAATATGTGAACGAATTGATCTCAGAATAAGTACATCAATTTACGGACAGGTAATTTGCCAACCTTTAACAAGCTTATGTAGCGAAAGCATTGTAAAGACAGATTGCCAAATTGAAAATCAAAAATATGTATTTTTTATGGAAAATGATAATTTAGTGCCTAAAAACCAACAGCAAAAATATACATTTCAAAGCCGGAAAAGCCTAAATATCCATTAGCCATTAAAAATCCGCTCACCCAGCAACGCGTGATATGGCAAGTCAGCAGCCAAGGGCAAGATATGTAAAGTAAACGCTACGAGAGAGGAGAGTCAGGTGGTGTGGCCCCACCCTAATTCAAAAGCATGCGACATACATCACGCGTTTTGTCGAAAAAACAATGACTTAACGCCTTAGCAGACCCATTTTATTGCTAAGAACACGTTAAATAAAAATTGGACGCATACCAAATCGGTTGATAGTTCATTACATCACAAGAATGTCGCATTCCGCTCGCGAGCTAAAACCAAGGTGCCAAAATAATCATAGGCACGTAAGCATTGCGCACACTGTCCACACCGTATTGAGCGCGAGATGTCATCGCCTTATGATGGACAACTACCTTTCACACTTACATATCCAGAGACTCTTCATGTTGCCTATCGTCTATTTACAAGCCCTTTTATTAAACCTGCGTCGCTTAAGTTACGGTTTACTCACGGCAATAGGACTCTTTGGACTATCGTGCCACGCAGCCGACGACAACAAAGACACACTGGCCCTTTTAGTACACGCAAGCGCACAACGCTTAGCACTCGCTGATGACGTTGCACTCAGTAAATGGCAACATGCACAGGCTGTTGAGGACAAGGCACGTGAACATATTGTTATTGCCTCAGCCATAACAAAAGCAGCTGCTTATCACTTAAATGCCGAGCAGGTATCATATTTTTTGCCGATCAAATTGAAGCCAACAAATGGGTGCAGTACGCCTTAATTGCTCATTGGCACCGCACAGGACCACCAGCGACTGACACCCCCATTAATTTGGCCAAAACCATTCGACCAAAATTGGATGCGCTACAAACACAGCTCCTACAGCTACTCGCCCATACACAAACATTGCGCGAACGAAGCGATTGCCCGTCTATCACCGCGTTGGCAACAGACGCTTATGCCAAGCAACAGTCATTGGATGCATTGCATACGATGGCGCTTGATCGCGCTTTCGTGCATTTTTGCAAAAAATAAATAGCTACATATCGCTACTTTGCATGCAATGTAAGCGAAAAATATTTGAATAGAAAATGATGCAGGTGTAAGTGATGCGCGCTTTAATCACACGCACCTGCATGTTAATCCGGCGCTACAGAAAACGCATTCGTGCCGCACAGGCATGCGCAGAAAGACCCTCACCGTCAGCCAACTCAGCAGCAATCGCCCCTAAACGCGCTGCACCTGCTTGACTGACTTCAATCACGCTTGAGCGTTTTAAAAAATCATACACACCTAAGGGTGAAGAAAAACGTGCAGTACGCGAGGTAGGCAAAACATGGTTTGGACCTGCGCAATAATCGCCCAAACTCTCGCTTGTAAAACGTCCCATAAAAATAGCGCCGGCATGACGAATACGATCAACCCAACGCTTAGGGTCTTGCGCGGAAATTTCTAAATGTTCAGGCGCCATACGATTTGCAATATCACAAGCCTCTTCCATATCCCGCACTTTAATCAATGCACCACGCCCCATCAGTGAGGCGCGAATAATATTCGCACGCGGCAAAGTATCGAGCAACCGGACGATGCGTCGCTTAACCTGCTCAAGATAAGCGGCATCGGGACATAATAAAATCGATTGCGCTAATTCATCGTGCTCAGCTTGAGCAAATAAATCCATCGCGACCCAATCAGGCGGCGTTGTACCGTCCGCCAATATTAATATTTCGGATGGCCCAGCAATCATATCAATCCCGACGGTCCCAAACACGCGGCGTTTGGCTGCCGCAACATACGCATTACCCGGCCCAACAATTTTGTCGACTTGTCGCATCGTCCGCGTCCCATAAGCCAATGCAGCAATGGCTTGTGCCCCACCCATGGTAAACACATGATCAACACCGGCAATATATGCTGCTGCAAACACCAAAGGATTGTGTACCCCATCTGGCGTGGGTGTCACCATGATGATTTCGCTCACTCCCGCCACCTTAGCGGGAATCGCATTCATCAATACTGATGATGGATAAGCCGCTTTCCCCCCCGGCACATATATCCCCACACGATCGATCGCTGTAATTTTTTGCCCTAAAGTAGTGCCATCACTTTCGCTGTAGTGCCAGCTATGTGCGCCACATTCTTGCTTTTGACGCACATGATAGGCCTGTACACGCTCAGCGGCCGCAACCAACGCTGCATGCTGCGCTTTAGGTAAATTGGCTAAAGCCTGTGCTAATGTCGCACGAGGTACACGCAATGCGTCTAATGTCTCTGCGCTCACACGATCAAATTGCTGCGTTGCTTGCAGCACTGCAGCATCACCGCGATGCTTTACATCGGCAAGAATCTGCGCAACAGCACTCTCAATGGCAGCATCTTCACTCACATCAAAAGCAAGCAAATTAACTAGCGCCACATCAAAATCAGGCTCAATAGAATTGAGCATTCGAATATTCATATCTATCCTTTAATGCACACCACAATCACCGTTAAAAAATCAACGCTTTTCTTATTTAGATAATGATTGACCGACTTTCGCTTATTCCTTATATAGCTTAGTCCACCACCCTCACTCTGTGCCCAACGCTCAAACTCAACATCGCCTACCCTGCGCATAATCAGTAACGCTGTCATCCATCGTTATCTCTTAAAGCATCCGCCTTATTTTCTCATTACGCATAGAAGCTTGCCCCTTACCTAACTAACCGGCCACCCGGCAATGCAGGACAAATACACAATCAATGTAAGAATACGGGTACATCATCTGTTTATCAGCACATTCACGATGATGTTTTTGCGCTTAAATGATAAGGGTAACGAGCACCACGATGGGGTGCTTAACAAAGTATCGTCACACGATAAGCGCCTAGAAAATAAAATATATCGGCTAAATAATTCTTTTTTTGTACAGGTCATTTTTTGATTGAACTTAATTTAGAACTCATCGCAGCACTCACTGCGGTCTCATTATTCGCGGGCTTTATTGATGCGATCGCAGGTGGAAGTGGGTTAATTACCTTACCTGCCCTCTTGATTGCCGGTATTGACCCCATGGCTGCCCTTGCGACCAATAAACTTCAAAGTGCATCAGGGACGATATCGGCAACGATTGTCTTCGCACGTAAAGGGATACTCCAGTGGCGCGCAGGATTACCGATGGCATTGATGGCGCTGCTAGGAGGTAATGCCGGCGCACTCTGCGCAAGCTTAGCGCCCAAATCCGTACTCGAAAGCATCGTACCGATTTTGTTGATCCTTGTCGCACTCTACTTTGCGCTTTCTCCAAAATTAAATGATGAGACACGCCACGCCAAATTATCCGTTTTTATTTTTTCCATGTGTGTTGCACCCTTGATTGGTTTTTATGATGGTATTTTTGGTCCAGGTGCGGGTTCTTTTTTTATGGTGTCGTGCACTTTATTGCTGGGACAAAACATACTGCAAGCGGTATCCAATGCCAAGCTTGCCAATGCTGCCAGCAATATTGGCGCGCTTATTGTATTTTTGGCGAAAGGGGCAATTATCATACCGCTTGCCATTGCCATGGCCTGTGGCGCGTTGATTGGCGCACAAATCGGCGCGCGTTGCGCAATGCGATTTGGACCTCGATTAATCAAACCGCTATTAATTATTACTTGCTGCATCATGGCAACCAAGCTGATGCTCACACCCAGTAATGCCCTAAGACAATACTTGATTCATTATTTAGGATAAGCACACCATGGAAGTGGATTTTCGCGCATCGTCCGTATCGACAAATACCACCCGTTGCCATACTAAGAGCCGCGCAAATTAGATTTGCTAACCGTACCGAGCAACACAAAGACCCCATGCACAATATCGCCCCCACCTCCATCGTGGCTTATCTTGTTGATCAATTTTTCCAACACAGGCTTTACTGTGCCGCCACTGCAAAAGCATCAAGAATCGGACTTAATTGTGCGCGTTTAAGTTTAAGCGCCGCTTGGTTTACCACTAAACGTGCTGAGATCGCTGCTATCTCCTCAACCTCAATCAATTGATTCGCGCGTAAAGTACTGCCGCTACTGACTAAATCAACAATCGCATCGGCCAATCCCACTAAAGGTGCCAACTCCATTGAGCCGTATAATTTAATGAGATCAACATATACGCCTTTATTCGCAAAGTGTTCACGCGCCGTTGCAACGTATTTTGTTGCCACTCGCAATCGCGCACCTTGGCGAACTGCATATGCATAATCGAATCCAGCCATTACGGCAACCGATAAACGACATTTCGCAATGCCCAGATCAATGGGCACATAAAGTCCTGTCATCCCATGTTCCATCAAAACATCGCCACCTGCTACGCCAAAATCCGCTGCGCCATACTGTACATACGTCGGTACATCTGAGGCACGCACCACAATAACGCGTACATCGGAGCGGCTGGTCGATAAAATTAATTTTCGTGAAGTGTCGGGATCTTCGCTCACCGTAATGCCCGCAGCGCGCAACAGGGGAACGGTTTGCTCGAAGATACGGCCCTTAGACAATGCCAGTGTCAACGGTGCTGTCGCTGCACTCGAGAGTGAATTAGCTGTGGTTGTTAGTGTCATCACAAAATTTTTATGTAATACGCGCAATCTGCGCGCCTAAAGCAGATAATTTTTTCTCGATACAATCATAACCACGATCAAGATGATAAATGCGTTCAATCACCGTCGCACCTTCTGCGCATAACCCAGCAATCACTAAACTTGCCGAGGCACGTAGATCAGTAGCCATCACAGTGGCACCCGAAAGCATCGCCACCCCTTGTACCAAGGCTGTATTTCCTTCCACCACAATATCAGCGCCCAAACGATTCAGTTCTTGCACATGCATAAAACGATTTTCAAAAATCGTCTCTGTTACACGTGCAGACCCAATCGCTACCGAAGCCAATGCCATAAACTGCGCTTGCATATCAGTAGGAAACGCTGGGTATTCGGAGGTGCGCAAACTCACCGCACGCGCACGTCCGTGCATGCGCGCACGCAACCAATCTACGCCCACTTCAATCTCTAACCCTGCTTCACGTAACTTATCTAGCACCGCATCTAAGGTATCGGGACGACACTGCCGTAGCAACACATCGCCTCCCGCTGCCGCCACTGCACACAGAAAAGTCCCCGCCTCAATACGATCGGCCATTACTTTATGGTGAGCACCGTGCAATTGATCGACACCTTGTATCACCAGCGTATCGGTACCAATGCCAGAAATATGCGCACCCATTTTCACCAACAATCGAGCCAGATCGATCACCTCAGGCTCACGCGCTGCATTCTCTAAAATAGTTTCACCGTCAGCCAAAACCGCAGCCATCAGTAAATTTTCTGTGCCAGTGACTGTAATCATATCGGCAACAATACGCGCACCTTTTAAACGCGAAGCCTTAGCCAAAATATAGCCGTGCTCAATCACAATATCCGCACCCATGGCTTGTAAACCACGAATATGCTGATCCACCGGACGCGCACCAATCGCGCAACCGCCCGGAAGGGACACCCTTGCCTGCCCAAAACGTGCCAATAAAGGACCCAGCACAAGAATCGCTGCGCGCATGGTTTTTACCAACTCATACGATGCCTCAGGAGAGGCGATATGCGCGCCATCAAGGGTATAGTTGTCCGCGTCGCGCTCAATACGCATACCCATTTTCTGTAGCAACGTCTCCATCGTACGAATATCTTGGAGATCTGGCATATTGGACAAATGCAGTGGCTGTGCGCTTAACAGGCCCGCGCACAGTATCGGCAATGCGGCATTTTTAGCGCCAGAGATGACAACCTCCCCACATAGGGGTTGGCCACCTATGATTTTTAATTTATCCATTATTTTTCGAATTAATTTACCGCGGCCCACTCTTTTGGGGTCAAAGTTTTCATGGACAGCGCGTGAATCTCTTCACGCATACGCTCACCTAATACAGCATATACTTTTTGGTGGCGCGCAATGGGACGCAAACCATCAAAGGCAGCGCTCACAATCGTAGCGAAAAAATGTCGCCCATCACCCTCTATCTTTAGATAGTCACAAAGCAAGCCTTCTTGGATATATTGTTCAAGTTGATTCGGGGTCAGTGTCATGTAGTAAAAAATAATTAGTGTCGCAACTTGTAACCTGTCTTTAGCATACGTAAAGCAATCGCAGCGAGTACAAGAAACGTAAGAAAAATAATGCTAAAACTTTCTAGCGGATCAATATCCGAAGCGCCAAAAAAACCATAGCGAAACCCATCGACCATATAGAAAAATGGATTTAGACGCGATATCGTCTTCCAAATAGGCGGCAAACTATGGGTTGAATAAAACACGCCCGCTAAAAATGTAGCCGGCATAATAATGAAGTTTTGGAAAGCCGCAATCTGGTCAACGCGCTCAGCCCATATTCCCGCAATCAGTCCCAAGGTACCTAAAATCGCTGCCCCAAATAAAGCAAAACAAAAAATCCAAAACGGCGCAGCAAAAACTAACGGCACAAACCACACCGTCACGACCAAGACACCTGCACCCACACATAGCCCGCGCACAATCGCCGCTAACACATAAGCAGTAAAAATTTCCAGATGGGACAGGGGCGCTAATAGCAAAAATACTAAGCTACCTGTCATCTTAGACTGCACCAGTGAGGATGAACTATTCGCAAAAGCATTTTGCAAAACACTCATCATGATTAAGCCAGGCAGAAGAAAGGAGGTATACGCTATCGCCTCGTATACTTTGACGTGCTCTTCCAAAACATGCCCAAATATCAACAGATATAAAAGCGCAGTGAGTACCGGCGCAGCAACCGTCTGTACACTGACACGCCAAAAACGGCGAACCTCTTTTAAGAAAAGCGTCACCACACTAGATGAAATGCCTAGCTTTAAGCGCATACAGGTACATCCAACATCGTTTGCAAAAAGACATCCTCAAGATCGGCTTTTTGAATTTCCATATGATCAAGTACACCGCCAGCAAGACGGCAAGCATTGAGAATCGCTTCAATTTTTTCGTAATCAGACAACTGCCAAGTCCATTGTTCATCCCTCTGACTATCAGGTAACCAAGGCGCTTGCAAACCTACTGGCATCATATTCATTTGAAAACGCAACACCAACTGCAAACCCGTCACACTCGCTAATAAACGATGTGTTGAATCAAGCGCAACAACTTCGCCCTGCTTAAGCATCGCGATACGCCCACACAGCGATTGCGCTTCTTCCAAATAGTGCGTGGTAAGCACAATCGTATGACCTTCTCGATTTAATCGTAGGATAAATTTCCACAAGGCTTGGCGCAAACCTACATCCACACCGGCTGTTGGTTCATCTAACACAATCACAGGGGGGCGATGAACAATCGCTTGTGCAACTAACACACGGCGCTTCATGCCACCAGAGAGGGCGCGCATATTGGTATCTGCTTTTTCGGAAAGATCAAGATGAAACATGATTTCATCGATCCAATCATCATTACGACGCAAACCAAAATAGCCTGACTGAATACGGAGCGTTTCACGCACTGTAAAGAAAGGATCAAATACTAACTCTTGCGGCACCACACCTAATGCATGACGTGCCGCACGAAAATTATTTATAACATCACGCCCAAGAATACGCGCATACCCAGATTGCGCACGCGCCAAGCCCGCTAAGATAGAAATTAATGTGGTCTTTCCAGCACCATTGGGGCCAAGCAAACCAAAAAACTCACCTTCTTCGATAGCTAAGTCAACACCCTTAAGCGCTTGCACCGCCCCATAAGATTTATATACACGAGAAACTTCAATCGCATTCATAAAGTCAATATAGCCTCAACACCATAGGCCTGCGATAAACTCACCAGTTTTTCGGGTAAATGAATAAACGCCAGAGGCTCTCCACGCGCACACGACGCACGACGCCAAGCAAGCATCACCGCCAACGCCGTCGAATCGAATTGCTGCAAAGCACGCGCATCAAAAACGCGCTCACCTTGCGCGATCACAACCAAACCCTGCTCAAGCAAACTGCTTGCATCGCTACGTGTTAATCGAATGGGTAATAGCCAACTCATCGTTATTTCACACGACTTGCAAGCTGCTGGTTACGCTCTTTCAAAAATGTAAGCAAACTACCAATCCCACCCTTACTAATCTGTTCATTAAATTGATTACGATAAACCCCAATAAGCCACGCACCTAGCACATTAATATCGTAGACTTTCCAGACATCCTTAATTTTTTCTAATCGATAATCAAGCTGTATCGCATCATTATGGTTAAGCACCACTGTTCGCACAATCGCATCTGTATCTTCAGGTGCCACACGAACCGGCTTAAACTGAATCTGTTGATCACCCACCTGAGCAATAGCACCGGCATACGTGTAGATCAGCAATTTTTTAAATTCCTGCACAATGTGCGCTTTCTGCTCATCTGTAGCACTGTCCCAATGACGTCCCATCGCCATTTTGGTTGATTTTTCAAAATTAGCATGGGGAAGGATGCGCTCTTCTACCAATTGCTGAATTTTTCTGATATCTCCTGCCCGCATATCGCGATCGGCCTTCACACGTGTGACAACATCATTCACAACCATGCGGACTAAACCGCCAGGTGTGCTGGCATCATTGGTCAACTGATCTTGCGCCGCCGCCCCCAGAGAAAAACTGATTAGCCCCAAATACACGGACTTTCGCACTAGATTATTCAACCAACCAACCATCACCTTACCCCTTGTCTAAAAATTGATTTCGCTTAACTACACTCATACCCACACACGCTAGTAAACGATGCAAAATAATCACCATCTACGTTTACAGCGTTATCTCACAGACCACACACATTTCTCAACAAACGCACTTTTAGTAGATCAAAACCCCAACTTTATTAGTTGCGCATGCGACGAAAGGGTGGAGCAAACTCGAACACAACTTTATTGAGGAGGTTGATTCTAATCTTCATATGGATCGAGATTATCAGATCGGCCCTCATCGATAAGATAACGTCGTCGTTGTAGATAAGCATCACGTACAAACGAGTACTTATCAATCGCAGCTTGCTCAAGTAAATTACCCGTATCAAGCAAACTAGCGCGACCATCCACTACACGCACGCCTTGAACCGTATTACGTGTCGGCACATTCGCCAAATGCCCCACAGGATCTACCGTAAACTGCACGACCGACCCAACGGTATCGCGTACAGAACTCGGCCCTAATAAAGGTAAAACAAGATAAGGACCCGCCGGTATATGCCATACCCCCAGCGTACGCCCGAAATCTTGCTTGTGTGCGGTTAACCCCGTCTTGCTAGCAATATCGATCGTGCCACCCAGACCAAATACCGTATTAATTGCAAAACGCATAAAACTTTCAATCGTCTCAACAGGCTTTCCTTGCAACAAATTATTGGCAACATTAAAGACTTCACCAATATTTGAGAATACGTTACCCACTGCTTCACGGACAACATCAGGCAGCACAGCACGATACCCCTGGGCGACGGGTTTTAATACAATGCGATCAAGATTGTCATTAAATTGAAAGATCGCACGATTCATCGGTTCAAGGGGATCAGCAGCCACACCCTGACCTGTTGTCGCACAACCAGCAAGGTAAACACTTAAGCCAGCGACGACAATAGCACGACATATATACACGGCCATCAATCGCAAAGCCAACATAAAAAACCGCACATCAAATAAATCAT
>JADYYQ010000152.1 GCA_020853585.1 Ottowia sp. | reverse complement strand
TCACTTCGCTGTTTACTTATCAGTAAGCAACGTTGTTGTATAAATTAAAAAATAGAAACGGAGTGTGAGTAGGTGCGATCACACGCTTGTTAAAACGGCAGCATTAATCGGTTTGAGATCAGGCAAATCAAATGGATGAATCACAAAGCAGTATCAAAAAATCATGTGTGCGTAAAACAAACATCTTGCTTATAGGCGTTTTGCGCTCAATCGATTAGCCAAAACAGTAACCCTCAATATAGGGTGAAAAATGCTAACCAAATCTATAGACCTGCGCAAAGTGCAGTGGGCCATTATGCCACTAATGTAGCCGTCAGCGGGGTTTTACTTTTTTTATATGTTGGTCGCATAACAAGAAAAATAAAGCTAGTAAGATATGCCGGCTCGCTTCACCGTCGCTAGACTATATGAGCCTTTTCCATCACGCAATTTTGTAGATGCGTTGGATTATTTATGATGCGCGCAAAAAAACGAGTTAGATTTGTTTGCAGAGAATCATCGCAACTGCAAGTCATTATCGCTACACTAGGATGCGTGCGCATACTGTTTTTTTTAATTAATTTTTTACGAAAGCAGGAGAAGGTAAATGATCGATTTATATTACTGGACAACCCCCAATGGCCACAAAGTGCCACTCTTTTTAGAAGAGGCGGGCCTGCCTTATGTGATAAAGCCTATCAATATTGGCCAAGGGGCACAGTTTGCGCCTGAGTTCTTGAAAATTTCTCCAAACAATCGTATTCCTGCCATCGTTGATCATGAACCACCAGGAGGTGGTGCGCCGCTTGCTATTTTTGAATCGGGTGCGATTTTGCTTTACTTGGCGGACAAAACTAAAAAATTTATCCCTCAAGATGTGCGCGGAAGAAACGCATGCATTCAGTGGGTATTTTGGCAAGTAGGGGGATTAGGGCCGATGGCTGGCCAAAATCATCATTTCAAAATGGCTGCTGAAAAATTACCTTACGCTATAGAACGTTATATCAAAGAAACTACGCGACTTTATGGCGTTCTTAATAAGCACTTATCTGATGGCCGTGAGTATATTTGTGAAGACTACACAATCGCTGATATGGCTGCTTATCCATGGATTGTGCCGCATCAAGCGCAAAGCCAAGATTTAAAAGACTTTCCCGCTTTGGCGCAATGGTTTAAAAGAGTTAGCGAACGCCCAGCTACGCGAAAAGCGTATGCGTTGGCGCAAACGATTAATCCCAGTGCATAAGTCGGTTTATTATGAATTTTGAAGACAAAAAAGCAGATAGGTCAATGCAACAAAATTGCTAAGGGGCGCAAGAATTTAAATTAAACGTATTAAAGCGATGTCTATGAGGCGGCACATTAAAGCGTGTGTCGCTTCCGATTAATTTTGGGGAAGACGGCAGTGAGTGATAAAGAAATGGGCAAGTTACGGATATACCGTTTTGCCTTGTGCGTAATTTTCAAAAGTCTTCGTTTGTGTCCAATCGGGTGAGGTCAATTCCCATAAACGATGAATTTTTCTATCGACGTAGGTTGCGATAAGCACAATTTCGAATTCTACAGGCGCTTCGTTTAATCGTTGTGTTTTGATCCACACGCGCGCAGCAACCTTAGTCGCGCTTTCGACCCAGGTGCTGTCATCGTACTTAATCTCATAGGTGATATCTGTGGCGTATATTTTTTCGTGTCCTGCACTGAAATTTTTGTAGTCTTGCTTCTGCCCGTTAGTTTCGAGAATAAAATCTGGATGGTAATAGTGGGCGATCAGAGACGCATTTTTCTTGATGACCATTTCGCTAAACATCTCTTGTAGGTGGTGTCTAGTCGATAGGATTTCGGTCATGGTGGTGGGTATGTTGAAAAGCGATTAAGCACGCAAAGATGAGAAGAATAGCAGGCCTCTCCATCAGAGACAAATCGCATTTTTGGTTGATGGCATGGCGGCGAGCGATGCTTGCATAGATACGCAGAATTAATATAAGAGGCAGATCGCTTTATTTAGAATTTAAAAATTAGCGCTTTTCTGTTCAATATACTCCAGCAGTATTAGCCCGTTTTTTAGGAAGTGTTTGCGGTGATTATATTTTCGGATGGTGAATATATCTGCCGTCGATCAAAAGTATTGCTTTTGAGTAACACGCCTTAGCACGTGGATTCTATTGCGCATCCCATCGAATCATCTGAGCTAATGGCAGTCTAGGTAAATATTGAGGATTCTGAACATAGTCAAGTGGATCCGTTAATAATGCCTCAATAGAACCATAACACTCGGGTCGTATATATGTATGAACCCATGGTAAAAGCGCATCTCTATACTCTGCATTGAGTATTCCGGGATGTGGGCCACCGAATACATCTACTCTATGGGGTGCCGAAGCGATATCACGTATACGGCTAGCTCGTGCAGCAGTAATAATCATTAAAGAAAGCAGCGTTGCATACTGATCACTGATGGTAAGCACAGCACGTCGATCAGCAAACTCTCTATTATGTGGATTAAGTGCCCTTGCTAAAGCGTTTGTTGTAATTTCAGCGGTGAAGGTTCCCCAATCTATATTTGCTGGATTTGTATGGACATCACTTGCATTTTCCTGATCAATCAGAGAGAAAATTCCTTGATCATTTCTAAGAATATTGGCGAGCTTAATATCCCCTAGATGGGTCCCTAACGCATGGGTATTATCTATAAACCTAACAAGGTCTCGAAAACCTCCCATCGGTAGTGCCTCCCCGTTCACAGCCAATTGATGCAATGACTCGCCTCCATCCAAAATAATGATCAAGCGAGGGTCAACGATATGAGGTCTAATAAAGTGGGGAGACAGGGGAATATTGGGGATACCTTGATTGATGAGATCGTCAAAGTTTTCTCCAGGATGATTAGGTACAAGGCCTACATATCGCTGCCCATTGATCTCAGTTCGATACATCATTGTTTTATCGGCCCCGCGTCTTTGCAAATTAACGGGAATAGGAACCATATCCATATGGTAGTGCTCGCCGTTGGCAATATTACGAAAATATCGCCTATTGGGAAATAGTGGATTTTGCAAATGGATTTCTACGTGGCCAGCCCCTGTATTTGTTTCTCTAGGTGCCAGGGGGAGTGGTACAGGCACTGGTTCTTGCAGAGGGACATGATTAAGAATTTGCTGCGCAGGATTTTCAAGAACCGGCACGACAGCGGGTAGCAGATGAGGTTGCAGTCGCTGCGCAGGATTTTCAAGAACCGGCACGACAGCAGGTAGCAGATGAGGTTGCAGTCGCTGCGCAGGATTTTCAAGAACCGGCACGACAGCAGGTGGCAGATGAGGTTGCGGTCGCTGTACAGGATTTTCAAGAGCCGGTACGACAGCGGGTAGCAGATGAGGTTGCAGTCGCTGCGCAGGATTTTCAAAAACCGGCACGACAGCGGGTAGCAGATGAGGTTGCGGTCGCTGTACAGGATTTTCAAGAGCCGGCACGACAGCAGGTGGCAGATGAGGTTGTAGTAGTCCTTGTTGTTGTAATTGCTTAAGTATCTGCAGCGGACGATAGGCTGGGGCGTGATTCGGCAAAACAAGGACATGGTCAGTAAGCGGACGAATCTGATGTGTTTTTTCTTGTCGTGTATTTTCTAGATTAATTCTTTGTAAAAGACGATGGTGAGGGCCATCGTGATTGGGTAGCGTAGCATCCTGCTGCTCAGCAAACGGATGAACTTGATCAACCCTTACCGCGTTTTGTTCGCGATATGAATGATTTAGCTCTTGTATGGGAGGGTGAGCTGTTGGCGCCGCATTCCTAACGAGTTGTAATGCGTGCCTAAATAGGGGGTGCTGTTGATGTAATACTTCTTGAAAATGCAGCTTCCGCAATGTATCGAGGGTTTTGGGCGTAATGTATGACGGCATGGCTGACTCACAATACAACGAAAGTAATTTTTCATTATGTATTTTGAAGCTAACTGATGCTTGCTAAAAATGTCTTTTCCTATGCTTTATAACAAGTGCTTACCCTGATTAAATACGCGAAAACACGTATTTTTTCTACAGTAGGTAGCTTATTGTGTGATACGCGATGTCTCTATGATCTAGGACAGTAATAAGCGTAACGCCGCATCAAATTGATTTTAATTTTAGGCTCTTTTCTACTTCTGACAACGAGTGATGAAAAAATAGTTGGACAGCACCTGATATCTGCTGGCTCGCCGCGCTTAATAAAGAAAAAACCACACCGCCATGGTCACGCCAAGTGCTGTCATAAAAGCACCGCCAATGGCCGCTGCTAGTGAAACAGAACCCGAAAGAAAACCAGCAAAAACCAGTGCCAAACCTACCGCTAAAGTAGCCAATACCCCAGCAATCTTTGCTACCTTTTTAAAAATCGATGATGTATGGCTGGGAAATGTCGGCCAAGTTGCTTTCTTTGCGTCGCCGTAAATCGGTATTTTCCGTGAAAAGATATTTCCTGACCCCGTAGCGGGGAGATCTTCCGCGAAAGGGGAGCTTTGCAGATTTCTATCGACAGGTGATTTTTCTACACCTTGCGGGAAATTGACAAGATGCGTGCTGATGCTGAGATGCGTATTATTCGTAGGGGTGCGCTCAAGATGGTTTTGTGGGCCAATTAAAGGATTACTACGTGGGGTGTAGTTTTGCTCATCTTTTCTAACGATCATTGCATGATGCGCAGACTTTGCACGCTCAAGATGTCTATCAGAATCGAAAAAACGTGGGGGAAGCGCTTTTGCGGAAGAGAGCGTAGCAGGCGAAGAATGATCATCCCCAAAAACGAGAGGCACATTAAATTCGGGGTTAAAACCCACAGGTCTAGAAATAGTCATCGTTTTCTCCCTTAAATACAAGCTTCCAAACAGCCCAGTCGCATTATTTTCGGTAAAACATATAAAGTTTGCGAATAGTAATTTTTTTGCAAAAATAAAACTTCGCAATAAGGCCCGTTATTTCGTAAAAATATAGGGAAGCATCAAAAAAATGATGATTAGGCTAAATAAAAATCTTAGGTATATGTAGTCAAGAGAATTAATTTTTTTTTGGGTGCACCAGTGATGCACTTTATTTTGCAGAAGAGCGCAAAAAATCGCGGATTTCAACCTTATAAATAAGGAATATGCACGATTTTTAAAGCATGCTTTATGGTTGTTTTTATATGCTTAAAAAATAGCCTTGTTTTATGCTCACGCTGTGGAGGCGGTAAGCTCAACATCTTCTTTGAGCTTACAACCCGACATGGTCACAACATTGTTTACTTCTGGTAAAAGCACATTTCTTTAGCCTACATCCAAGGTAGCCACATCCATATCGACGACCATGCATTATTCAATGTATAAGAAGCCGAAGCAAACACAGGGGACGAAAGAGCCAGAATTAAGTAGAGATAAGATCGTTTATTTATTTTTTTCATGGTTAAAGTTCCTCAAGTTGAAAAGTGAATGGTGTGCATCATATTTTGTAAAGAATAAAGGCAAAGTGCATTTTTCTTTTGCTCTCGACAAAAAGACCACATCCAATGTATTTACCATTATGGGGTCGCACGATAAACAACAATTTCGACCCAGCATAATATGCATTTATTTTACTTCGCCGAAAATTTTTTAACGAATGCAATGAAATCATGGCGTATAAATTCTAGGTAGTTTTGTATCAAAAAAACAGACCCTGGACAAAAGCAAAATTTAAAGCTAAAGCGCGTAGCATTGATTGCTAATCATATCGCTGTATATTTTTTTAAAATTTTAGTGCTATAAGCAATTTTTGCGTATAGCATAGCGTTGCATGTAGATGTGTGTGGCAACCTCAGTTTGGAGGTGATTGTTATGCAAATATCGCTTAGGTATCGCATTTCTTGCTGCCTCTCTACACGTGCGCGCGCTGCATGTCTCCCGTTTAGCGAGTCTATTGGATATCGGGCCTTATTAAAAAAAATGGGTGTGGCGGCGTTAGTTTTATTATTGATGCCGTTTGCTTGGGCTATACCGACACCCCTGCCAAGTATTTTTTTTGTGCCAGAACGCACGCACGTATTTTCTCTGATTGTTCCGCCTGTTATGCCTCTTGATTTTGCTCAAAGCGCGCGGTTTTCGCCGTTATACCGAGTCATATCGTATCGATTTAATTATATGGCTACGGTGCTATTCCAGCTTAATATAAATGTGAGTGATTTAATAAATCAAAGAGGTGTTAATGCGGGATTATGGGTGATTCCCTCTTCTATTGATGGGGTGAATGTAGCGCTTCAAAATGATCGATTTGATGAACGTTGGTGTACTTGGCTAAAGGTATGCATACTGAGACGCGGTGAGTTATGGTGGGTCGAATTTGACTTGGTATTCGACAGCGAAATCCAGAAAACACGATCTGCGGTTATCGCTCGTAATATGGTGCTAGCCCGTTAATAAGAGCAAATGCAAAACCTATTTTATTGAAAATAGATTTTGTAGAAAATTCTACTTTTATGGAAGCGATGAGTCGGTGGAGTCCGATGATTATCGCATCCGCAGCATAATCGGTACAGTCGCGATCACATAATTAAGACAACGCGTCTGTGTTTGATAATGTGATCGTTTCTC
>JADYYQ010000151.1 GCA_020853585.1 Ottowia sp. | reverse complement strand
TTTACTCATCGCTGATAAATCGCGGGCGCAAGATGTGAAGCATCTCTACAAGACGCTGAAATTGCAGGACCACAACACGCACAAACATCACTTAAGCGTCCATCGTCCATGGGGAACCTACACGGTCCTCGAAGAAGAGAGCAGTTTTAAAATCAAACGCATTGAAGTCAAACCAGGTGCTTCGCTATCTTTACAAATGCACCACCATCGCAGCGAACATTGGATTGTTGTCAGTGGCATAGCGCGTGTTGTGAAGGGCGACCTTGAGTTATTCGTGAAAACTAACGAATCCACTTACATCCCCGCCGGGCACAAACACCGCTTAGAAAATCCCGGCCTGCTCGATCTTGTCATGATTGAAGTACAAAGCGGCGAATATCTTGGCGAAGACGATATCGTGCGTTTTCAAGATACCTATGGGCGCGTCTAATGAGACCAATTTGTTTTATTCGGGGCAAACTCGGTGTTGAATTCGATAAAGATATCGCCTATCACATTAGGCGTGCTTACGCGCAATATTGCGACTAAACATAGAAACACGGGGTAATTGCGACGCAATGGTATTACACCTTAATGAAATTGAAAAATTCTTTTTGAAAGAATATGTTGAAGCCAATTCTTAAAGCCGTTTTCCCAGTAGCAGGCCTAGGATCGCGTTTCCTACCCGCAACAAAAGCTATGCCAAAGGAAATGCTGCCCATTGTTGATAAGCCACTGATTCAATACGCTGTAGAGGAAGCAATTGCTGCCGGTTTTAGTGAGATGATTTTTGTCACAGGACGATCTAAACGGGCCATCGAAGATCATTTTGATAAAGCTTATGAGTTAGAAAATGAGCTTGCTGCCAAAGATAAACAAGCTTTGTTAAGGCTAGTTAGGGAAACAGCGCCATCCCATGTCAGTTTTTCTTACGTGCGCCAGGCCCAACCCTTAGGGTTAGGGCACGCCATACTTTGCGCCGCACCCATTGTTGGCAATGACAACTTCGCGGTTATTTTAGCCGATGACTTAATTGATGCCGCACCCGGTGCTTTATCACAAATGGTAAAAGCAAGAGAATTATATGGTGCAAATATGTTAGCGGTAGAGGAAGTTGCCCTTGCGGATACTTGTCAATATGGCATCGTAAGTACCTCAGCCATTGATGCGCGTAATGCACTTGTCACCAATATCGTTGAAAAACCGCATCCCAGTCAGGCCCCATCTACACTCGCCGTGGTTGGCAGATATATTTTGGCTCCTGAAATATTTCAAGCTTTACGTAGCGTTCAACCTGGCGCGGGCGGAGAAATCCAACTCACCGATGCTATCAGTGCCTTATGCGGAAAAAGTAAATTTATAGCACATCGCTTTGAAGGAAAACGATATGACTGCGGTTCAAAACTAGGTTACCTACAAGCCAATGTTGCATTTGCGCTTCAACATTTTGAGGTCCGTCAAGACTTTAATAAATTTTTAGCTGAACACCTCGTCTAAAACATCAGCAAATTGACTGCGCGAATTTTTAAATACACATTTAGGAAAATACGTTGGAAACACCTTCATACTCACCATTAGAGTTATCTATCAATATAAGAAAAAAGATTTCGAAAACTCCACTCACGCGTTATTTTTTAAACCGCTTACTGCATATTAACCGGCTATTTCTTTTAACCGTAGTCGTACCTACACTGATCGCAATCATCTATTTTGGATTGATTGCCGCTGACGTTTATATTTCAGAGTCACGCTTCGTTGTACGCAGCCCAGAGCGGCAAGTGGCTACCGGTCTTGGCGCCCTCCTAAAAAGCACAGGCTTCTCTCGCTCTCAAGATGATACTTATACCGTGCATGATTTTATGCGTTCACGCGATGCCCTAGACAAAATCAACGAGAAACTACCTCTCGCGCAAGCATTCGGGGGTAAACATGGTGATTTGTTCAGTCGATTTAACGGCTTTGGTTTGGATGGCAGCCAAGAAGCGCTATATCGCTATTACCAAAATCGAATCACGCTTGATCTTGACACCGCTTCGTCAATTTCCACTGTCAAAATCAGCGCATTTCGTGCGCAAGATGCACATCGCATCAATACTATGCTCTTAGAGTTAGGTGAGCATTTAATCAACCAACTTAATGAACGTGGCCGACAAGACATGATTCGTTTTGCGACTAATGAAGTCGCCATCGCTGAGCAAAAAGCACGGGCGGCAAGCTTAGCTTTATCTAGTTATCGCAATAAAAAATCGGTATTTGATCCAGAGCGACAATCTGCTCTACAACTACAGCTGATCTCAAAATTACAGGACGAATTAATCACAGCAAAAACCCAACTTGACCAAGTACGAAGTTTTGCGCCCGATAACCCACAAATTCCATCTCTACAAAAACGTGTTACCAGCTTGCAAGCTGAGATGAGCGTACAAATGGCCAAGATAGCTGGCGGTGATGCATCCCTCACTAATAAGTCAACAGAATTCGAGCGTCTTGCGCTAGATCGTAGTTTTGCTGACAAACAACTTGGTACAGCACTTGCCTCCCTAGAACAAGCCCGCAATGATGCCCAGCGTAAACAACTCTAT
>JADYYQ010000150.1 GCA_020853585.1 Ottowia sp. | reverse complement strand
GTTCCAATACAAGTTTGACCGCCTCGCCGCGATACTCTTTTGTGTAGCTTTCTTGCTTGCTCATCCTTGCTCCAATTTTAGGTAATATACCAAGTTGGAGTGTCCGAATTTGTCAGGCTACCTCAACAATCGCATCGAATTCGATAACCATGCACTTTGGGAATCATCCACAAATAGCCTCTATGAGGGTACAAAAAAATGATAGAGACATCCTTTAATCCTAAGCAGACACCAGGCCCAACATCTAAAGGTAGGCGCACCATATTAATTTTAATTGCATTGATATGTGGTGTCGGAGCAGCACTTATTGCACATATCATCTTGGACCAAAAAATCACCGCGCTCGAACAAGCCGCACAACACGCATCGACAAAATCGATCGATAACACCGATGTCATTGTGGCTCGCAGCACCATCACGCCCGGCACCTTACTCAACAAAGACAATCTCACCATACGCTCTACCCCAAAACAATGGGTTCCCTCTTACGCCTTGACCGCCGATGAGTTTCCACATATCAACAAAAAAACCAGTCCGCACACATTACAAGTCGGTGATATGGTGCCGCGCTGGTTACTTGAACACACACAACAAAGCGCCAGTCAACACATTGTTGAAACCACCTTTTTGCCAACCAAAAAATCTGAGCCTAAAGTCATGATGCTGTACGGTGATGATGCCATCAACGCCATTCATCCTGCCCCACCTCCTTAGCATCTCCCTTCGTACACCATCTCAGTAACAAAGCGATGTAGCTATTCACAACACACGCCCTATCGGCAACATAAAGTAAATATGCGACGATTTCATGCTTTCTTTTTTGCTCAATCTACGCCTCGCAATCCGCAACGCCACGGATACAAGCATTCAACTTTGCAACACACATGGGTGAGCTTTATTTTGCTGATCGCCTATGCTTGTTTTGCACTCCCCGCACGCTCATCGCAAGCACAGCTCAATGCAACGCAACCTACATCCTTACAAATGTTTGTGGGCGAATCACGCATCATGCCTGCTCCCGATGTGCGTCGCATTGCCATCGGCAGCGCCCGTCTATTGAATGCCAATGTCCTTAACAACAAAGAGATCATCCTTTTTGCTAATCAAGCGGGTAGTACCACCCTGTCTTTATGGGATAACAACGCCCATCATCAACAAATTTATATTCATATATTGCCTAACGAAGCAAACAAAAATCAACGCGAAGTCAGAGATTTTATTTCTAGTATTCAAGGTACAAAAGCCAAAATTGTGGGCGACAAAATTATTATCGAAGGCGAAAATTTATCTAACTCAGATCAAGAAAAAATAGCGGAAATTGCCAAACGTTACCCTCAAGTGATTAATTTTACTAACCGTATTGGCTGGGAAAAAATGATTGTGATGGATGTCAATGTGGTTGAATTCCCCAGCGCCACTTTGCGTGCCATAGGAGTGCAATGGCAAGGCAGCAGCCTAGGAGGGTTAAGCGCTGGATTTAATTTTGGTGCCAATATAGACAATCGCGCTGGAAAACATATAAACAGAGGTCTACTTTTTGGCGCTAACGCATTATTTTTATCACAGCTACAACTTTTGGCACAAAAAGGTGAAGCGACCATTCTCGCGCAGCCTCGACTGTCAACTCGAAATGGTGCCACTGCAACTTTTTTTGCGGGCGGTGAAATACCGTATGAAACCCATTCTGAGCGTGATCGAAACACGATTATTTTTAAGCCCTATGGGGTCAAATTAGATATTGCGCCACACGTCGATCACACCGGCACTATTCGTGCCACGATTGAAGCAGAGGTCAGCTCCATCGACACCTCCATCGAAACAAAAAGTGGTCCGGCTTTACGCACACGTCGCACTAAAACCGAATTCAATATAAGAGAAGGTCAAACGATGATACTCAGCGGATTTCTCAACCGCGAACATCTCCATAATCAAGACAAAATACCTGGCTTAGGGGATATCCCCATCTTAGGAACACTTTTTCGCTCAGAAAAATTTATACAACGCGAAACCGAACTTGTCGTCTTTGTCACGCCCCATATCAGCACAGAAGATGAGCCCACCAAAAAAATACAACAGACCCAAGAAAAACTAGAGCAACTATTTGGCCCTTCTCCGCTATCCAACCCAAACAACAATGCTTTGCCCTCACCCAAAAAATAAGCAAGCACATGGCCTCTATACAAAACGTATCACACACACCGTTACCCACAGCCACCCTCTCTTGGCAACAAAAGCTACAGCAACGTGTCTTGTTTCTCCTAAAACAAGAACCTAATAGTGCGCACCTCTCAGAAGCAGTTTTGCGCACCACCGTCACCACACTGATCGACCAAGCACTCAAAGAAATTGCTCCGCCAATATCAACGCCGCATATCTACGAAAAACAAAAACAACGCCTGCTTGATGAATTACTCGGACTCGGTCCGCTAGAAGCATTGCTCAAAGATGAATCCATTACCGAAATTATGGTTAATCACTATGAAGAGGTATATGTCGAGCGCGCTGGCGTACTCGCCCTTCATCCGCTCACTTTCAGCAGTGAACACACCCTCCGTAATATTGTCGAACGTATCGTTGCCCCGCTTGGACGCCGTATCGATGAAGCATGCCCCATCGTCGATGCGCGACTACCTGATGGTTCTCGTGTACATGCAATTATTCCGCCCCTCTCTTTACGAGGTACCGCACTCACCATCCGAAAATTTCCAAAAAAACCAATTGATGTCCATGCCATGATTGCGAGCAGCACACTCAACCAATCTTTACTGGAATATCTTAATACAGCCATCAGCGAACACAAAAATATCATCATCTCAGGTGGCACAAGCACCGGAAAAACTACGCTCCTCAATCTACTAGCACAATTTATTCCCGATAAAACACGTGTTATCACCATCGAAGAAGCAGCTGAACTACAACTACAGCACGCCCATCTCATCCGCCTAGAAGCACGTCCACCTAATACCGAAGGCAAAGGCGAAATCACTGTGCGCGAGTTACTTCGTAACGCCCTACGTATGCGCCCGGATCGCATCATCATTGGTGAGTGCCGTGGCGGTGAAGCACTTGATATCTTGCAAGCAATGAATACCGGGCATGCCGGCTCACTTACCACTTTGCACGCCAACAGCCCACTCGACGCGCTAACGCGCCTCGAAACAATGTCCATGATGGCGAATATTCCCTTGCCTTTAGCGGCAATACGCGCACAAATCGCATCCGCAATTGATATCGTTATCCACATGCAACGTTGTCAAAATGGGCAACGCATCGTCAGCGCTGTACACCAACTATGTGACCTTAAAGAAGGCACTTTTCTTACCCAACCTTTATTTCAATCGACCAACCGCACTGCACAGACACGCCATGTCCATTAACAGCTCAGCACTGCAAACTTGGTTTGCCAGTGCATTATTCGGCGTAAGTGCAGGTATCTGCATTTACCTCACCATCTACTTGGGAAAAACCTGGCAACTGCGTCAACGTACACGCAATCGACCAAAAATAATTGAACAACAATTTGCCGATGCCATGCTCATTATCAGCGCTAGCCTACGCGCAGGTATTACGCTACAAAATGCACTTAACCAATTTGGACAAACCGCACCTTCGCCCTTACGAGAAGAGTTACTGAGCGTAATTAGAGATCAACGTTTTGGCACCGACATCACCCATGCATTAGACAATCTAGCAAAACGCTTAAGCACACCGACCATAGGCATCGCCATTGCCATGATGCAAATTGGCCATAGTAGCGGCGGCCCCCTCGCACCGGCACTTGAGCAAATCGCGCAGACCATGCACAACCAACATATGATCGAAGACAAAATACATGTGCTTACCGCGCAAGGTCGTTTACAGGGTCACATCTTAAGCGCACTGCCCATTTTCTTATTACTTGCACTGCAATGGATTGATCCCCAGATGATGCAAGCACTGTGGCATACACAAGAAGGCTGGATCGCATTAAGCACCATCGTACTACTCGAAATACTTGGCATGCATGCGATTCGTCGCATTACCCGCCCCACCACATAAGCACGTTCACACAGACGCCTGTCATGCTTATATTATTTTTGATATTGACTGCAATCAGCGCAAGTTTGCTTATTTTTCAACTTATCTTTCAGTTCAAGCAGCACCCTCAAACGCATCCTCCTCTATCCCAAACCCAATACTATATTCAGCACAAACCCGGGAAGTGGCAAGGATCATCACTCTCTTTAAAACACACCTTACGCTGGAAAATCTTAAAACAACTCCCGTTTTATCTTGACACCGTCGCTTTATGTCTTGATGCCGGCATGAATTTACAAAATGCGCTTAAGCTAACCGTAAGCAAAGCACCTAGAGGGGCCCTCTCTGATATCTTCAATCACGTGTTAATTGCCTTACGGACAGGGCAGGCATGGTCCGATGCTTGGCGTGAAATGGCAGACCAAGTCAATATTGCCGAGTTCGAGCAACTCGTCACATTACTTATTCAAAGCGAGCAATTTGGTCTCGCCCTCTCTCCCATTTTGCACATGCAGGCACAACAGTGTCGACAACGTTATTTTGCACACGCCGAAAAACAAGCATTGGAAGCCCCCATAAAAATGCTTTTACCGCTTATCTTATTTATTTTTCCATGCAGTTTTATTGTGCTTGCTTTTCCTATCGCCAACCAATTTTCCGTGCTATGGCAATAGTGCACACATCTTATACAACCGACCTACATCCACTCAAGCACAGTCATAAAACGGGCATGTCCTCGCATCCATCACGTCTTCTTTTCTTCAAAGCACATACATCGCTATCAAACATGCCGATGCAAAAAAATATCATCCTATATATACACACTCAACAACATATCCAATCGATCACCTGCCTGATCGCACAAGGATTTTGGTCCCGCGCACAAGGGCTTCTCTGGCGCCCTCCACTCTTAGCTAACGAAGGATTTTTACTACAAAACTGCCGTTACATTCACACCATTGCGATGCGCACATGCCTCGATATTATTTACCTTAACAAAAGCTGGCACATCACTCACTGCACCCATCATCTTCCACCCTGGCGTGCATCTGGCTGCCCACATGCACAGCACACCCTTGAACTTAGCGCAGGCGAAATTAAACGACTAGGTATTTATCCCGGACAATTCTGTGAACTGCATCACAACATCCTTAGTCACCCTCCATCAATCGCTGATAAATAAGCCAGCAAATGTTCATCAATAAGCGACAAAATCGTTTTTATCCCCAGGAAGAACGCTTGCGATACCCAGTTAGGCGCTACACTCAGCCCTTTCTGGGTCACTTCAAAAATAAAGAGACGCCATCACAGCAAGGTCAGGCCACACTCGAAATACTTATCTGCCTCCCCATCCTTATCGTCACCGCACTCTCCATTATCCAACTCAGTCTACTTATCTACGCACAAGCACTGGTTGATCACGCAGGATTTATAACCGCACGCGCGGGGAGTATCACTACCCTTAGTACCCGCGAACTTCTCTCGATCTACAAAAGCACTTCACGCAAACTGGGCCGAAGCGAGATACAACTTGAAATCATGCTCTCTCAAAAAACCGTCGACAATACCGCGGCCCTCACCCTACGCATCACCCACGGCTATAAGCCTGCCATTCCATTAGTAGGTAATTTATTTTTTAAAGCAATGCGTCTTTATCAAATCGCCTCACCCCCAAATCCTCGCTTTCGGGATGCATTCATACAAAAACTACTGCAACACCAACACATTCCTCTCTATACCGAAATAAGCCTGCCCTTACATCCTGATATGCCTGAATATCTGGCAGACCTTATCTAATAAAACCATTACCCCTTACGCAAGCAAGCTAATCACCGCCCCAGGAACACATATGTGTCCGTGTAGACACAAAATACCGCACGACACTTTTGACGCGCGTAATTAATCAGTGATGCACTGCTCTGTTTATATTCATGTCAACGCTATGCTCATCTAGCTATGCAGAAGCCATCCGTGCTAGTTCTCACATATATTGCGTTTACAAAAAATGGAGCAACAATAATCAAAAAATAAATTAGCTCATTGTTTTTGCACGCATCGCTGATGCTGCCATATATGCACGCGGCGTTAAATCAGTCATGCTTTTAAAAAATGCCACAAAAGCACTATCACTCGCAAACCCCAACTCCTTCGCAATTGACGATAAGCAGCCTTGCTGTGCTAACAATTCGATCGATTTCAAAAATCGCCACTGCTGCCGCCACTGCTGATAAGTCAAACCCGTTTCTCGTTTAAAAATACGGCTAATGGTTTTTTCACTCGCCCCTACATCCGCAGCTAACACTTTAAGAGAGGGAGGAAGTTCATTGTTTGGCAAACATGCCAAACGATGATCTAAGGGCAACTTCAACATCGTGGGCGTGCGTGGCGCGCGATGAATTTCATCAAGACACACCCCCAGCAAATGAGCAGCGGGACCGCGACGCCAATCCGTATTAAAACTCGCTGTCGCCATCCGCTCAAGCACTGCACACAACAAAGGCGTTGTCTCCAAAACCTGAATCGAGGTAGGCAACAACGCAACCTGAGCTTCCCCTAGATAAACCGAGCGGTAACCCACGGCCTCTTTCATCTCTGCTCGATGAATCGTACGAGGCGGTATCCAAGCAACACGAGCCGGCGGCAATATACATAAACGATTTTGAAAAGCAATACTGATGCAGCCACCCTGGGCAAATAGCAACTGTCCCATTTCATGTTGATGCTCACCCGAATCATGATCACGTAATTGCGCAGCGATCCCCACCACTGCCAAACCTAGACGATCTGGATCAAAAATGGCGTCAGCGCTTAACCAGGCCATAGATAATCCTAATTTTTATAATAAAATACGCTAAAGCCATGCAATTTTTATTTTCCATTTATTTGATTAATCAAGAAAAACAACAATGCAACGAAAATTTGGGTTAACGCTCGCCACCGCGCTTATGATGTTTCCTCAAATCGCAGAAACTATCTACAGCCCTGCTCTGACAGATATCGCAAAAGGATTTTATGTCAGCCCAGAACAAGCTACCCAAACTCTATCACTATATTTTTTTGCCTTCGCCATGGGCGTTGTATTTTGGGGTCGCCTATGCGATCAAATTGGCAGAAGACTCAGTATTCTTGGCGGACTATTGCTCTACGGGGCCGCCTCTATCACGGCTATTTTTAGCACCCAATTCGAACTCTTATTAATCGCGAGAATGCTTGCTGCGTTCGGCGCCGCAGTTGGCTCTGTAGGCACGCAAACCATCATACGAGACACTTACCGGGGTAAAGAATTAGTACAAGCCTTCTCCACAATAGGTGTTGCCATGGCCGCCAGTCCCGCTATCGGCATGGTAACCGGCGCGGCACTCACCTATCTTTGGGGCTACCAAGGTGTATTTACGAGCTTAGCCCTTCTAGCCGCACTACTACTGGGATGGGTAGCCATTGCCTTACCTGAAACCCGACCCTCACACGTAAAGATACCCGCCCTTATCCCTACTTTAAGCATGATGCTTAAAGACAAAGCAATTTGGCGTTCTGCGCTACTCATCGCGCTGTTTAACGTTAGCCTATTTAGTTACTACCAGTTAGCGCCATTTATATTTGAGCGCTTAGGGCTAGCGCCTGAATTGTTTGGCAGTAGTGGTGTATTGCTTGCCTTAGGCGTGGGCATCGGTGCTTGGCTAAATAAACATCTACTACAACAAGGATGGCATCACACTCGCTCCGTACTCCTTGCCACTTTGCTTACATTAATCGGCGGCATCGCCGTGACAACATTAATAAATACATGGCTATTTATTCTGCCTATGATTTTAGTTGTGATGGCCTATGGCCTGGCCATTCCAAATATCTTAGCTGCCGCATTAATTAACTACGCAGATCGTGCAGGTACCGCAGGAGCCTTATTCGGGCTACTCTATTATCTTATGCTCGGCATTGGGTTAGCGTTAGCAGGCTGGAGTCAACATTTAGATGCTGTCTTGCTATGCTGTAGCAGCTTTGGCTTGCTATTAGCAATCAATGCCTACTTAAGCGACACCCTCGTTTGTGAGACCTAACGCCATCTTTGAGTAAAACTTTTTGTGCTGGCTATCTATAAATAGAGAGCATAAACATACGCCACGACGCCCCCTAAATTACAAACAAGCATGCTCTGGGGGCAACATACATCGTGTAAAGTAATTTAAGTAGACACAAGCCGCTGTGCCAAGTGCAACAGGCCAAGATAAAAACATGCCCTCCAATAAAATGTCTCACAGCATAATCAAGGGATCAAGCTAAACTCACTTATCCGCCTACCTTTTGTACCCTTATGAAAAATATTCTTGTTCTCTACTATAGTCACCATGGCAGCACCCGCCAGCTTGCCGAATGGATCGCGCAAGGCATCGATAGCGTACCGGGTACACAAGCGCAATTACGCACCGTACCCAATATTTCTGCCAACTGCGAAGCAGTTGAACCCAGCATACCGAACCACGGCGCACCTTACGTCGAACCCGAAGATCTCG
>JADYYQ010000149.1 GCA_020853585.1 Ottowia sp. | reverse complement strand
CGGAAGCCCTAGTTGTTTGACAACATCATGAATGGCATTAATGCGTGTTTGTAGATGCGCAAAATTACCGGTAATTTTTAATTTGTCCTGTCCTGCTAATTGAATATGTTTTTGGGTTTGTACAAGTTGAATGATGCGCATAGGATCAATGGGCGGTTTGGGCAAAAAATGCAGTTGAATAAGATGGCTTTGTGCATCGATTTTACGAATGCCTAAGGGGCTGGTGATAAGGCGTAAGTGATGGGTTTCGATCAGTGCTTGTGTGGGTTCAGGTAATTTACCAAAACGATCAATAAGCTCTTCACGCAAGAGATAAATATCATCGACTGATTCGCAGCTGGCTAAGCGTTTATAAAGTGACAAACGTTCATGTACATCGTGGCAATAGTCTTCTGGTAACCGTGCGGGCACACTCAAATTAATATCGGTGGTGGCAGCTAAAGGCGCCATTAAATCGGGTTCTTTTCCGGCTTTAAGGGATTTGACGGCAGCATTGAGCATATCCGTGTAAAGCTGGAAACCAATTTCGCTGATGTCCCCCGATTGTTTGTCACCTAATACTTCACCTGCCCCGCGTATTTCTAAATCGTGCATGGCTAGATAAAAACCGGAGCCGAGTTCTTCCATTGAGACAATCGCATCGAGACGGCGTTGCGCGAGTTTGCTAAGGCCTTGCGGGTCGGGTACAAGTAAATAAGCGTAGGCTTGATGATGTGAGCGACCCACACGACCGCGTAACTGATGTAATTGTGCAAGGCCAAATTTATCGGCACGATACATAATGATCGTGTTAGCGGTGGGAACATCAATGCCCGTTTCGATAATGGTCGTGCAGAGTAAAACATTAAAACGTTGGGCAACAAAATCTCGCATAACGCGTTCAAGATCACGCTCAGGCATTTGTCCATGGGCGATACCAATGCGGGCTTCAGGCAATAATTCAATCAGTTTAGCGCGGCGATTTTCGATCGTATCGACTTCGTTGTGCAAAAAATAAACTTGGCCGCCGCGTTTAAGCTCGCGTAGTACGGCTTCGCGAATTACCCCTTCTGATTCGCGACGAACAAATGTTTTGATCGCTAAACGTTTTTGCGGTGCTGTGGCGATAATGGAGAAATCACGCAAGCCTTCCAGTGCCATGCCAAGCGTGCGTGGAATAGGCGTGGCGGTGAGGGTGAGGACATCGACTTCAGCCCGTAGCGCTTTTAAGGCTTCTTTTTGCCGGACACCAAAGCGATGCTCTTCATCAATAATGACCAGACCCAGACGTGGAAAATGAACGTCTGGAGATAATAATTTATGCGTGCCAATCACAATATCGACCGTACCTTCTTTAATCGCACGGATCGCTTCGTCGATTTCTTTTTTATTTTTAAAGCGGGACAGTTCCACGATTTTGATCGGCCATTGTGCGAAACGATCGGAGAGTGTTTGAAAATGTTGTTCGGCAAGCAGGGTGGTCGGCGCGAGAAGTGCGACTTGTTTTCCGCCCATAACGCCAATAAAAGCGGCGCGTAATGCGACCTCGGTTTTACCAAAACCAACATCGCCACAGACCAGTCGATCCATTGGTTTATCTGCGGTCATATCTGCAATTACGGCGGTAATGGCATTGGCTTGGTCGGGCGTTTCTTCAAAGAGAAAGCTTTGTGCAAAAGCTTCATAGTCGCGTATCGATAAATCAAATGCATGCCCTTTACGCAGTGCGCGACGTGCGTAAATATTAAGTAACTCCGCAGCGGTGTCGCGTATTTCTGCTGCCGCATTACGTTTTGCTTTTTCCCACTGACCTGATCCTAATTGGTGCAACGGCGCTGATTCGGGTGCTGCACCTGCATAGCGTGAGATTAAACTGAGTTGATGAACCGGTACATAGAGTACCGCTGCATTGGCATATTCAAGGTGCAAAAATTCTTCGGTACCACTTCCTAAATCCATAGAGATCAGTCCGTGATAGCGGCCAATACCATGATCGGTATGTACCACAGGGTCACCTAATTTAAGCTCAACCAAATCACGCACCATGGTGTCGACATTACTGCTGCGTTGCTGCTGGCGTTTACTGCGGCGCACTGTGTCCGCGTACAGTTCAGCTTCGGTGATAAAAGCGAGCTGTGCTGGGTGAATTAGAAATCCATTATGTAACGGGGCAACACCGATAGCAAAGGGCATGTCTCCGGTATTGAATGTGGAAAAATTATCCACCTCGGTGGGATGTAAATTGGATTCGGCCAGGAGTTGTTTGAGTGTTTCGCGTCGTCCCAAGCTATCTGCACAGAGCAAGATGCGATGGGGGTTTTGCTGTAAAAAGTGTTTGAGTTTTTCTAAGGGGTCGGGCGCGCGCCGATCAATGGCTAGATCAGGCATGGTATGCGATGCGTTGTATTGCAGACTAAGTCGCGCGTAGGGTTTGGCTAAACTAAAAAATTGTTCGGCATTCAGAAAAAGCGATTGAGGTGGCAGGATCGGTTTTTCAGGATCTTTTGACAAAAAACGATAGCGCTCTTGTGTCTCATGCCAGAACTGTTCAATGGCTTGATCAATATCGCCCACCATGGCGAGTTGCGCAGGCGCACCGTCGCCTGCGAGGGCGCACAGATGATCAAATAGCGTAGTGGTTTGCTCAAAAAAGAGCGGGAGATAGTATTCGATACCTGCACCGGCTATACCATTGGCCATGTCGCGATAAAGTGGCGCGCGGTTAGGGTCCGTATCAAATAATTCGCGCCAGCGGGTACGAAATTCGGTGCGCGCGTTTTCATCTAAGGGAAATTCGCGACCTGGCAGTAAACGGACTTCTTTGACGGGATAAAGACTGCGTTGACTATCTGCATCAAATGCGCGGATGGCGTCAATTTCATCGCCAAATAAATCCAATCGATAAGGTAGCGCTGAGCCCATGGGAAAAATATCAATGAGTCCGCCACGGATGCTGTACTCACCCGGGCGTAGCACCGCGCTTACGGCATCGTAGCCGGCTACTTGAAGCTGTCGTTTGAGCGCGGCTTCATTTAGTTTTTCTCCTTGACGAAAGAAAAAAGTGTGCGCGGCAAGAAAAGTAGGTGGCGCCATCCGGAGTAATGCTGTGCTTGCAGCGACCACAACGATGTCGCATTGACCACTGCGCATATCTTGCAGTGTAGCGAGTCGTTCTGAAATAAGGTCATGATGGGGAGAGAGGCTATCGTAAGGTAGCGTTTCCCAGTCAGGCAATAGCCGAATACGGAGTGTGGGTGCGAAATAGGGGATTTCTTCACTGAGTCGCTGCGCATCGGTCGCTTGCGCGGTGATGATGACTAAAAGCGGAAAGGCGGGTGATTTTTCACTTAAATGGGCTTGTGCGTATTGCGCAATTAAGTACGCATCATGTGTACCTTGTAACTCAGGGATAGCATAGCGTTGACCGGGTTTAAGGAGTGCGGGGATAAGCTGAGTAATTGACATTGCCGTAAAACAAAAGCCCCACTAGCTGTGGCGAGTGGGGTGGGTGAGTGGTAGGGCAGATTATAAGAGAGTCTTCGCTATACGCTACGAAGACGCTTGCATCCCTTATTGCGCTTGCCAAATTAGCATACGCTTGCAGTCTTTATGTACTTTATATGGATTATGTTTTTGCAGCTGTTCGTCTTATCTTGAGCCCATGCGCTAACGTGTTACAACGGTTTTGTTATGTAAATATATATTCAATTTTTATATGGGTAAATGTAGGAAATAATATAGATCAAAACGCAAGAACGATTTAATCTGCCTGCGGGGGGATAGCAAGCGTATCGCGTGGATCTCTATTTTCGTGAATTAAGCGGTGAGTGAGTGGGCTTAAAATTTCATGTGCAATATCACGGCGAACCTGCTCTGCTGTGGTGATGCGGTGAAATTCATTATCTGTAAGTTGTTGTGATTGTAGATACGCCGTTTGTTTTTCGGAAAATTGCGTATCGACCATGATGCTAATTTTTTCTTGTGCGATGCTAAATTCTTCTGGATAACAACGTTGTAAAACTGATTGCCAAGGTGCCCAATCAAGATTGAGATAGGGCATAAATTGCGTCTTTTCTTCTTGTTTAACACGTGCATAGGCAGCATCTAAATCAGCTTGTGTGACATAGGCGACGTCAAAAAACCGCATATTTGGGGTGTCAATGGCGAGTTGTAAAGGTTCACGTAAACGCGTTTGATAGGCAAGATAGACCTCGACATCGTCGACAAAACGAAGATGTGTGATTTTTTCATAAGCGATTTTTTCGAGTGCATCTAGGCGAAACATTTGTTGCGCTAGCAGCAGCAATTGATTTGTTTGCGTGTCGTATTTTCCGCGATATACATCTAGGTTAATCCCTTCCTTTTTCATGGTGTTATAAGTCAGTGTGATGCGATCTTCGCAACTACCCAACGCATCGTTTGCGATGGTGAAGACATGTGCGCGTAATACGTTATCGTCGGCGAGTTGCGCTAACCAACTATTCACACTTGTACGAAATGGTTTGTTGTGGACATTAACGGTGTCGTGCAGTTGATCTAAAAATTGAGAAAACTCACCCGCATGCGCTTCATTGCAAAAAGATTGCCAAGTTTTGCGGATATGTTTTTGCTCTTTTTGCGGGTACCAATGTGCCGCGGCGTGATGGAGTGGTTGCGTGTGGTCACTGTTTAGATTACCCATCGAAAAATAGATATACGGCCCTTGATAGTCCGGCGCATTGACAAGCTCGGCGAGATGGCGCAAAGCGCGTCTAGGGAGCGGATTGTTTTCTAAAAAAATGCGACTGTCAGACGATAGGGAAAGAATATTTTCGGGTAAATGCGTTAGCTGATTGTGCGCCAGGCTGATGTACTTTATTTGTGCAGGAAGGGATTCGGGTGCGGTGAAAATTCGGTTATGGTTAACAAATAGATTCTTGAGGGTATCGGGCAGTGGGGGTAGAAAACGTAAGCGATTAAAAGCGGCATCTAAATGATCTAATTGAGGCGGAAGATTGTTTAGTTGCGTTAACTCATTATTAGAAATAATTAGAGAGGTCAGCGTGGCGGGGAGGGTGTTTGGTAGACAGACAAGGTGATTGTGGTCGGCAAATAGTTTGCATAAATTAGGGGGCAAAGTGGGGAGGTGATGTAGGCGGTTACCACCACATTCAAGATGTTGTAGTTTGTTGGGCAATGAGGGAAGCGTTTCTAATGCATTGTTGGATACATTAAGGAAGGTGAGCTCACTGGGTAATAACGGTAAGT
>JADYYQ010000148.1 GCA_020853585.1 Ottowia sp. | reverse complement strand
GTACAGAAGATACGATTCTTTATGGTAGTTGTTTTGATGCGAATGGCGGCTTGTTTGAAACCTTGCTCGGTGAGGAAGATGCGATTATTTCCGACGCTTTAAATCATGCCAGCATCATCGATGGGGTACGCCTTTGCAAAGCGCGCCGTTTCCGTTACCAAAATAACAATATGGCAGATCTTGAGTTGCAGCTGCAAGCAGCAGCAGGCGCACGTTTTAAGTTAATTGCGACGGATGGTGTGTTTTCAATGGATGGGATATTGGCGGACCTTAAAACGATTTGCGATTTAGCTGATCGTTATGGGGCGCTTGTGATGGTCGATGACTCTCACGCCGTGGGATTTGTGGGAGCGCATGGAAAAGGCACAGCCGAGTATTGTGGTGTACAAGAACGGGTTGATATTTATACCGGGACTTTGGGTAAAGCCCTCGGTGGTGCTTCCGGTGGCTACACTTCTGGGCGGCGTGAAATTATTGAACTCTTAAGACAGCGCTCGCGTCCCTATTTGTTTTCTAATACGTTAGCGCCATCGATTGCGGTTGCATCCCTACGTGCTTTGGCCTTGCTTGCCAGTGAGGAAGGGGCACAGTTGCGGCGGCGCGTCCATGAAAATAGTGATCACTTTCGGCGTGAAATGAGTGCGCTTGGATTTACTTTAGCTGGGCGTGATCATCCGATTATCCCCATTATGTTGGGAGATGCGCCGCGCGCTGCACAAATGGCACAGGCACTGCTGCAAGAAGATATCTATGTGATTGGTTTTTCTTACCCTGTTGTGCCTAAAGGGCAAGCCAGAATTCGTACACAAATGAGCGCAGCCCATGCGCCTGAGCATATTGATCGTATGATTTCCGCGTGTGCAAAGGTTGGGCGTTCACTCGGTATTATTTAAAGAATATTTTTTGAGGTAGTAGTCATGATGATGAAAGCACTTGTCAAGCTGCATGCAGGCCCAGGATTAACTTTGCAAGAGGTTGCGCTGCCTGAGGTGGGTTATAACGATGTTCTTATAAAAATTAAAAAAACTGCAATTTGTGGAACAGATATCCATATCTGGAATTGGGATGAATGGGCGCAAAAAACAATTCCTGTGCCGATGCATGTGGGGCATGAATATGTGGGTGAAATTGTGCGCATGGGGGCGGGTGTTCATGGTTTTAAAATAGGCGATCGTGTATCGGGTGAAGGTCATATTACCTGCGATGTATGCCGAAATTGTCGCGCAGGGCGTCGGCATTTATGCCGTAACACGGTGGGTGTAGGGGTGAATCGAAGCGGGGCGTTTGCGGAGTACCTCGCCATTCCCGCTTTCAATGCATTTAAAATTCCCGATGATATTTCAGATGAAATGGCGGCTATCTTTGATCCATTTGGTAATGCAACTCATACCGCTTTGTCTTTTAACCTGGTGGGTGAGGATGTATTGATTACAGGTGCGGGCCCGATTGGTATTATGGCCGTTGCCGTGGCACGTCATGCCGGCGCACGCCATATTGTCATTACCGATGTCAATGAGCATCGATTAGCATTGGCAAAAAAGATGGGTGCAACACGTGCGGTCAACGTTTCGCATACAGCGTTGTCTGAGGTGATGGACGAGCTAAAGATAGTGGAAGGTTTTAGCGTTGGGTTGGAAATGTCGGGGGTTGTAAGCGCCTTTTCTAGTATGCTAACGCATATCAATCATGGTGGAAAAATCGCTTTATTAGGTATTTTGCCAAGCGGTGCAGCCATTGATTGGACGCAAGTCATTTTTAAAGGTCTTGAGATAAAAGGTATTTACGGGCGTGAAATGTTTGAGACTTGGTACAAAATGGTTGCGATGCTACAAAGCGGATTAGATCTTTCGCCCTTGATTACACATCGTTTTTCATTCGAACAGTTTGAGCAAGGATTTGCCACGATGCTGTCTGGTCAAAGCGGAAAGGTTATTTTAGAGTGGGCCTAAATGCTTACCCCTGTTGTGTAAGGTAAGAGATGGCCGGTATGCTGTGCTCTTCGTATTGGATTTTGGCCGGTTTATTTTTCTCCAGCCTTAATGGGTGAATCGTGTATCTTACTGGGCTGGCACAGCGGTCTTTATGCGGTCAACGTAGCGGATGTCTGTTGTTTTCGATGTCTTTGGGATTAACTATTGCGAAAAAGGTCAATTTTCTCCTACAATGCGGGCAGTCCCCCAGAAAGTCGAGAGTGTTAGTCAGGTTTTAGGCTGACGTTTTGCATGGTGCCAAAGTCGCTCATATCAACCCGTCTTGCTGTTTCGCAAGATTTTCCGTTCTGAACGCATGAATACACAAGAGGCGAAAATCGTCCTCGAAACAGCACTGATCTGTGCTCGTGAACCGCTTAAGCTGAGCGTCTTGCGCAAATTATTCGATGACCATATTGGTGCGGACACCTTGCGTTTTTTGCTTGAGTCGCTTCGCGTCGATTGGCAGCACCGAGGCGTGGAGCTTGTGAGCCTAGCGGGAGGGTGGCGTTTTCAAAGCCAGTTGCGCATGAGCGAGTATCTGGATCGTCTTAATCCAGAAAGACCGCCAAGATATTCGCGGGCAGTGATGGAGACTTTAGCGATTATTGCTTATCGTCAGCCGGTTACACGGGGGGATATTGAGGAAATACGTGGGGTCGTGGTAAACAGCCATATCTTAAGGCAACTGGAAGAACGTGGTTGGGTTGAGGTGGTGGGGCAGCGCGATGTGGTGGGCCGCCCTGGTTTATACGGTACTACGCAGCAATTTTTAGATGATTTGGGTTTACAAGCTTTAAGCAGTCTGCCTCTACTCGAGGGGATTGAGGAAATACAATCGGGCGCTGAGCAGCTCGCTCAGCGTGCAATTGAGTTTGACGTCGATGTGCCTCAACATCCGGCTGTCAGCGTTGATCATTTGGCAGACGAATCGGTTCACGTTTTGCCGCAAGGGGTACAACCATCGCAAAATCTAGTGGAATAAAAAAGTGAATAACGAAATTGCGCATTCACCACCTGAAGTACTTGCATCTGACGAGAGTGCACCTGCGTCTTCAGACGCAGCGAGTAACCCTCGTGTTGAAAGTCAAAAAAAGGACGATGTTTTTCGTAGTGACGACATTTTTCGCTATGTCGTCTCGGGTAAGTTTGATGAGCAAGTCCCGGCCGCTCGCGAAAAACGACGGCCTGTTTTGCGTGAGTTGACCGCAGAGGATAATGCACCCAAGCTTCATAAAGTCTTGGCTGACGCTGGTATGGGGTCGCGTCGCGATATGGAAGATCTGATTTTGCAAGGGCGGGTATCTGTCAATGGCTTACCCGCCCATATTGGACAACGCATCTTATCTAGCGATCAGGTGCGTATTAACGGTAAATTAGTTCAGCGAAAATTGGCAAGTAAGCCGCCGCGGTTACTGCTCTATCACAAACCGGCGGGGGAGATTGTGAGTCAATCAGACCCGGGTGGTCGTCCGACAATATTTGATAATTTGCCTCGCATTAAGGCTGGGAAATGGATTGCCGTAGGTCGTCTTGATTTTAATACGGAAGGCTTGCTGATTTTGACTACGTCGGGTGACTTAGCAAATCGTTTTATGCATCCACGCTATGGTGTTGAGCGAGAATATGCGGTACGTACGATGGGGCAGCTATCCGAGTCTTCACGACAATCTTTGTTAAAAGGCATCGACATTGGCGATGGTGCAGCGAGCTTTTTGAGTATTGTCGATGGCGGTGGTGAGGGTGCTAATCATTGGTATCACGTCGCTTTGGCTGAAGGGCGTAACCGTGAGGTGAGGCGTATGTTTGAGGCGGTAGGTTTAATGGTCTCCCGCTTGATTCGTACGCGTTATGGTGAGTTTATTTTGCCGCGTGCGTTAAGACGGGGACGTTGGGAAGAAGTGCCCGCTCTGGCTGTTAAGGCTCTTATGGGTAAATTTGGCGTCAAACCTCAGGGTGGTAAAGAGGGTGGCGAGCCGCATACAGGGCGACGTACTGATGCAGGCCGTAAACGTGGCCCACATAGCGGGGCGCGCCAACCGGATCCCATGCAGACTGCATTGGGTTTTCCTGCACCCAAACCCTTTCATGTTGGGCGCGTTCAGCCTGAAAAGCAGGCGGGTCAGCGACGCCAGTGGGGGAATAATTCCAGTGCCTGGGCGGGAAATGGCAATAAGGCAGGCAATGGTACTGGGGGAGGGCCTAAATCGCGGGATCGCCGTTCTCGTGGTTAATTGCGCTTTGCATTTTTTGCGGGCGCACGCTACAATCCAGGTCTGATTGCATGGCGATGTATGTTTCAAAGAAACAATGTTTTTCAGGGGTAATGGGCTTTTCGCCCATTTTTTTTTGTTTTAACGCTGGGTTCCGTAGGTCGCGGGCTCTATGAAGCATAAGGTGTTGTGTGCAATTGCAGGATTTAATTGGGTTGGCGATCGGGGCGATGGGCTATGAATTGGTTGACGTTGAACGCGCAAGCCAGGGTTTGTTGCGGGTCTTTATCGAGAAATCTGCTTTTGCTGCTTCTGAGCCCGATAGCTTAATTACGGTTGACGACTGTGAAAAAGTGAGCGTTCAGTTAAGCCATTTATTTACGGTAGAGAATATTGCCTACGAGCGGCTGGAGGTGTCTTCTCCGGGCTTGGATCGGCCTCTTAAAGCGATTAAAGATTACACGCGTTTTGCCGGTAGATCTATTACGCTTAAGCTACGCTTGCCGTTAGCTGGAAGGAAGACCTATGTGGGTGTGCTGCATGCGCCGCAGCAAAAATCAGGAGTTGAGACGATGGGCTTAGAGTTTGAGGGAAAAGATGGCCCATCCTTGCTGGAATTTACTTTAGCAGATGTGGATAAAGCACGTTTAGTGCCGATGGTTGACTTCAAAAGGAATCGGAAATGAGCCGCGAAGTTTTGTTGCTTGTGGATGCACTGGCACGTGAAAAAAATGTCGAGAAAGAAGTTGTTTTTAGCTCACTTGAGATTGCGCTCGCGTCAGCGAGTAAAAAATGTTTTATCGAAGATCTCGACGTACGGGTTTCGATTAACCGTGAATCGGGTGATCATGAAACTTTCCGTCGCTGGTTAGTCGTCCCTGATGATGCGGGTTTGCAAGAGCCGGATAAGCAAATTTTATTATTTGAGGCGCGTGAGCAGATTTCTGATATTGAGGTTGATGATTACATTGAAGAGCAAATTGAGTCTGTTGAATTTGGGCGGATTGGTGCGCAGGCGGCTAAGCAAGTAATTTTGCAGAAGATTCGCGATGCTGAGCGAGAGCAAATCCTCAATGATTATCTTGAGCGCGGCGAGCCGATGATGACGGGTACGGTCAAGCGTGTTGATAAAAATGGTTTGATTGTTGAATCTGGCAAGGTTGAAGCGTTGTTGCGTCGCGATCAAATGATCCCCAAAGAGAATTTGCGTACGGGCGATCGTGTGCGTGGCTATATCGCTAAAGTTGATCGTGTTGCACGAGGCCCACAGATCGAGCTTTCGCGTACTTGTCCGGAATTTTTAATTAAGCTATTTGAAAATGAAGTCCCGGAAATGGAGCAGGGCCTGCTTGAAATTAAAGCGGCTGCGCGTGATCCTGGTATACGTGCCAAAATTGCTGTGGTTGCTTATGATAAGCGCGTTGACCCGATTGGCACATGCGTAGGGGTACGGGGTACCCGTGTAACAGCGGTACGTAATGAGGTAGGGGGTGAGGCTGTTGATATTGTTTTATGGTCTGCTGATCCTGCCCAATTTGTTATTGGTGCGTTGGCTCCTGCGCAGGTGCAATCCATTGTTGTCGATGAAAACAAGCACAGCATGGATGTGGTCGTTGACGAAGAAAATCTCGCGATATCCATTGGGCGCAATGGCCAAAATGTAAGATTGGCGAGTGAGCTTACGGGCTGGCAAATCAATATCATGACTTCTGCTGAATCTGAGAAAAAGCAAGAGCAGGAAGCGTCCTTGGTACGTGAAGTGTTTATGCAAAAACTTGATGTCGATGAAGAGATCGCTGATATTTTGATTAGTGAGGGCTTTGGGTCATTAGAGGAAATTGCTTATGTACCTGTTGCCGAGTTGATGGAAATTGATGCTTTTGATGAGGGCACTGTTAACGAATTACGCAACCGTGCGCGCGATACTTTGTTGACAATGGAGCTTGTAAAAGAGGAAAAAACTGCGGAGGTTTCGCAAGATTTATTTAGTCTTGAGGGAATGACTTCGGAGTTGGTCGCTCGTCTGGCAGAGTCTGATATTAAAACGCGCGATGCGCTTGCTGAGCTTGCTACTGACGAGCTGATCCAGCTAACAGATCTCTCGGAGGATCAAGCCAAGTCGCTTATTCTGAAAGCACGTGAGCACTGGTTTAACTGATTTTCTAAATTAATTTGAAGCGGCATTGCTAATAGAAAGGGTTTGCATGGCAAGCACCACCGTTGCCCAACTTGCAACAGAATTAAATCGTAGTCCCACCGTACTCCTTGAGCACTTGCAAGCAGCGGGAGTGGATAAGGTCGCGCTTGAAGATACCGTCACAGAGGCAGATAAAGCGTTGTTGCTGGATTACCTCAAACATCACCATGGTGGTGAGAGTGTTCGTAAAAAGATTACTTTGACTAAACGAGAAACTTCAGAAATTCGGCAGTCCGATGCCACCGGTAAAACACGTACAGTGCAAGTTGAGGTCCGTAAAAAACGTGTGCTTGTTAAGCGAGATGAAGCACCCGCGAGCGAGGCTGTTCCTGTAGTGCTTCCTGTTTCAGTGGTAGATGAGCTTGAGTTGGCGCGACGTGATGAAGAAGCGCGACGCCAAAGCGCTCTATTGGCACGTCAAGAGGCTGAGTTGCATGAGCGTCAACTGGCACTTGAGCGCGAGCAGATCAGTCAGCGTGCTAGGCAAGAAGCGTTAGAGCTTGCACAGAAGCAGCAAAGTGAATTAGATCAAAATGCAGATGTAGCTGTTGCTACCCAAAAAATTGTTGATGAATTAGCGGCGACCAAATTAGCTGCGGAGCAGACTAAGATGGCAACAGAGCAGGCGAAGCTCGAAGAAGATGCGGCGCGTAAGCGACGTTCTGCGGCAGAAGAAGAAGCACGTGCTATTCGCAATATGATGTCTGCCCCAGCGCGCATCCTAAAGTCGCCTGAGGAAAAAGCGGCTGATGAAGCAAAAGCTGAAGCAGCCAAAGGTACGTTACATAAGCCTGTTAAGCCGGCAGGGGATGTCAAAAAACCAGTACAAGCAAAACCAGGTACTAAGGTTGTGAAGACAGGTACCTCTTCCACTTGGCAAGAAGAAGGGAATAAAAAGCGTGCCGGTACGATTAAAACGCGTGGCGATGCCGCAGGGGGTATGGATGCGCGGCGCGGTCGTTTACGTAGCGGCGGTGGTCGACAAAAGCATCAAGTTGAAGCTGACTCTATTTCAAACTTCCAAGCGCCTACTGAGCCTGTTGTACGCGATGTACATATTCCTGAAACAATTACCGTTGCTGAGTTAGCGCACAAGTTAGCGGTTAAAGCTTCTGAAGTCATCAAAATGATGATGAAAATGGGGCAGATGGTGACGATTAATCAGGTGCTCGATCAAGACACAGCAAGTATTTTGGTTGAAGAGATGGGGCACAAAGCTTTTGCCGCCAAACTTGACGATCCAGAGGCGTTGCTTGAATCGGGCGTTCATCATGATGCAGAGCAGCATCCCCGTCCTCCTGTTGTCACAGTGATGGGCCACGTTGACCATGGTAAAACGTCACTCCTTGATTATATTCGCCGTGCCAAGGTTGCCGCGGGTGAGGCAGGGGGGATTACACAACATATTGGTGCTTATCATGTGGAGACCCCACGGGGTGTTGTTACTTTTCTAGATACACCGGGCCACGAAGCGTTTACAGCAATGCGTGCGCGTGGGGCTAAAGCAACGGATATCGTTGTTTTGGTGGTGGCTGCCGATGATGGTGTGATGCCGCAAACAAGAGAGGCGATTGCCCATGCCAAAGCAGCCGGTGTGCCCATTGTTGTGGCTATCACTAAAGTAGATAAACCAGATGCTAATTTGGATCGTGTGAAGCAAGAGTTAGTCGCTGAAAGTGTGATTCCAGAGGAGTACGGTGGAGATGCGCCGTTTATCCCCGTGTCGGCTAAAACGGGTGAGGGCATTGATTCTTTATTAGAAAATTTATTGTTGCAGGCTGAGGTTCTTGAGTTAAAAACCGCCTTCGATTCGCCTGCTAAGGGCCTTGTCATTGAAGCGCAACTTGATAAAGGTAAAGGTCCTATTGCGACCGTATTGGTGACTTCCGGTACCTTACGACGTGGGGATATGGTATTGGTTGGTCATTCTTATGGCCGAGTTCGCGCGATGTTGGACGAAAATGGCCGCGCCACTAAAGAAGCCGGTCCTTCTATCCCTGTCGAGATTCAAGGTCTGTCTGAAGTGCCGGCTGCAGGCGAAGAAGTGATTGTGTTACCGGATGAGCGCAAAGCGAGAGAGATTGCGCTATTTCGTCAAGGTAAGTTTCGCGATGTCAAACTTGCTAAACAACAGGCTGCGAAGCTGGAGAATTTATTTGAGCAGGTGGGTGATGTCCGCAGCTTATTGTTGATTGTGAAAGCCGATGTGCAGGGCTCACAGGAAGCGCTTGTGCATGCATTGATAAAGCTGTCTACTGATGAGGTTCGTGTGCAGGTTGTACATAGTGCCGTGGGGGGGATTACTGAGTCAGATGTTAATTTGGCGACGGCTTCCAAAGCGGTAATCATAGGCTTTAATGTGCGTGCTGATGCAGCGTCGCGCCGTTTAGCTGAAGCAAATGGAATCGATTTGCGTTATTACACGATCATTTATGATGCGGTGAATGAAGTAAAGGCGGCATTGGGCGGTATGTTGTCTCCTGAGCGGCGTGAACAGATTACCGGTGCAGTTGAGATTCGTCAGGTGTTTCGTGTACCAAAAATTGGTGCTATTGCGGGCTGTATGGTGGTGGATGGCGCGGTTAAACGTAATTCCTTAGCGCGTTTGCTGCGAAACAATGTTGTTATTTGGACAGGTGAGTTAGATTCACTTAAACGCTTTAAAGACGATGTGAAAGAAGTCAAGCAAGGGTTTGAGTGTGGGTTATCGCTTAAGAATTATGATGAAATTCTTGAGGGTGATCAGCTAGAGATTTTTGAAGTAACCGAAGTGGCACGTACTCTGTAGCAATAATGGCCAAGAAACCAATCAGTAGTCGTAACCTCAAATTATCTGACCAGATCCAACGGGATCTGGCGCAGTTAATTCAGCGGGAGTTGCGCGATCCACGTTTAGGTTTGATCACCATTCAGGGGGTTGAGTTAACCCCTGATTATGCTCACGCCAAAGTCTTTTATACGGTTTTGGGTGGGGTGTTATTGCCTGATGTTGTTCAAAGTATTCTCAATGCACGCGCAGGTTATTTGCATGCGTGTTTGTTTAAGCGTTTGCATATCCATACTGTACCGACATTACACTTTCACCGTGATACATCCATTGAGCACGGTATTGCCATGTCGCAACTGATTGATCGTGCGCTGAGTGAGGGGCGTGTGCTAAGTGATGAGCAGCACGCTACCCCGCAGATGGAAGACGGTGTGAATGAGCATGCTGTTTCTCAATCTAGCGATTCCTCGCGATTACAAGCATCCCTTGGTGATAAAGCGTAAAGTTAGATTTTCCCTAGATGGTGTTGTGCTGTTAGATAAGCCCTACGGGGCTTCTTCTCAGCAAGCGCTTTCTGCCGTTAAGCGTTTGTTAGGCGCCGAAAAGGCGGGGCATACCGGTACATTGGACCCCTTAGCGACGGGTTTGTTGCCGCTGTGTTTTGGTGAGGCAACCAAATTTTCTCAGGGTTTATTTGATGCCGATAAAACGTATGAGGCTGAGATTTTTTTGGGTCGTACCACCATCACTGGGGATGCCGAAGGAGAGGTACTGAGTGAATGCCCAGTGACGTGTACTTTGCCACAAGTGCAGTCTGCATTAGTGGCTTTTACCGGAGAGCTTACGCAAACTCCACCTATGTATAGCGCACTTAAGAAAGACGGTAAGCCCCTTTATGCCTATGCCCGAGCGGGTGAGACGGTAGAGCGTGCGGCACGCAAGATTGTGATTCATACACTTGCATTGCTGCGATCAAATCTTCCTTCCTTCACAGTACGCGTTACTTGCAGTAAAGGGACTTATATTCGCACGCTTGCTGAGGATATCGGTCAATACTTAGGATGTGGCGCTTATTTAGCGAGTTTGCGTCGCACCGGTGTTGCTGATTTAGATATAACGCAAGCCATTACTTTAGAACTACTTGAAGGTGTTACATGGGAAGAGCGTGTGGCCATGCTTGCGCCACTTGATATGCTCGTGCAGGAATTTCCTAAAATTACACTTGAGCCTGCTTTAGCTGAGCGTTTTATGCAAGGGCAACGACTGTCTGGTATGACCGGAATAGATAGCGTTGTACGGGTGTATGGGCAAGACGGACTATTGGGTGTTGCCCACCTTGCGCAAGGTGTATTAAGACCTCAGCGTTTGATTAGCCGAAGGGTACAAACCACAACTTTAGATTTACCTACACCACCTGTGGATATGTCTGAGAACGTTTAATCTATATTTCTAGGATAGAATCACGGACTTTCCATTTTGCGCTGCGCTATTTTGTATTGATATATGCGTGCATCAATCGCAGGTGTTAACCCGCTTCACTTTACTTAAGCTAATTATCTATGTCTCGCGCCCTTCGTAATATCGCCATTATCGCTCACGTTGACCATGGAAAGACCACATTGGTTGACCAGTTGTTGCGTCAATCGGGTACCTTCCGTGAAAACCAGCACCTTGTTGAGCGTGTGATGGATTCTAATGATTTAGAAAAAGAACGGGGTATTACCATCCTCGCAAAAAATTGTGCGGTTGATTATGAAGGCACGCATATCAATATTGTGGATACGCCCGGACACGCTGATTTTGGCGGTGAGGTTGAGCGCGTATTGTCGATGGTGGATGGCGTATTGTTGTTAATTGATGCAGTTGAAGGGCCTATGCCGCAAACTCGTTTTGTGACACGTAAAGCCTTGGCCTTAGGTCTTAAACCTATCGTTGTGGTTAACAAAGTTGATCGTCCTGGGGCACGTGCTGAATTTGCTGTGAATACGACATTTGATTTGTTTGATAAATTAGGTGCGACAGAAGAGCAGCTTGATTTTCCCGTGATTTATGCTTCCGGTCTGGCGGGTTATGCAGGTTTAACAGAGGATGTGCGCGAGGGGGATATGCGCCCGCTTTTTGATGCGATTTTGAAGTATGTGCCGCAACGCGAAGACGATGTGGACGGACCATTGCAGTTACAGATCACATCGCTTGATTACTCTTCTTATGTCGGTAAGATTGGTATTGGTCGTATCACACGGGGATGTTTAAAACCCATGCAGGAAGTCGTTATTTTGAATGGCCCAGATATTGCACCGGTTAAAGGGCGCGTTAATCAAGTACTTAAATTTAAAGGCTTGGAACGTGTTCAAGTTGAGCTTGCGCAAGCAGGCGATATTGTGTTGATCAATGGCATTGAAAGTATCGGTATTGGCTCGACGATTTGTAGCCCCGATAAGCTGGATCCTTTGCCTATGCTGAAGGTGGACGAGCCTACGTTGACGATGAATTTCTGCGTGAATACCAGCCCATTAGCAGGCAGAGAAGGTAAGTTTGTTACGAGTCGCCAGTTGCGCGAACGACTTGAGCGCGAGCTCAAAGCCAATGTGGCCTTACGTGTTGCCTTAACGCCCGATGATACGATTTTTGAGGTATCTGGACGGGGTGAATTGCACTTGACTATCTTGCTTGAAAATATGCGTCGAGAGGGCTATGAGTTAGCTGTGTCGCGTCCACGTGTTGTATATAAAGAGATAGATGGCGTCCGTCATGAGCCCATCGAGTTACTCACTGTTGACTTGGAGGACGTCCACCAAGGCGCCGTGATGGAAGAGCTGGGACGTCGCAAGGGTGATTTACAAGATATGGTCAGTGATGGTCGCGGTCGTACACGTTTGGAGTACCGTATTCCGGCACGTGGACTGATTGGTTTTCAAGGTGAGTTTCTTACCCTCACACGAGGTACTGGATTGATTAGTCATATTTTTGATTGCTATGCGCCGGCCAAAGATGGCATGGTAGGTGAGCGCCACAATGGTGTGTTGATCAGTCAAGATGATGGTGAAGCGGTAGCGTATGCGCTATGGAAGTTGCAAGATCGTGGACGTATGTTTGTAAAGCCTGGCGATCCGCTCTATGAGGGCATGATTATCGGTATTCATAGTCGAGACAATGATTTAGTTGTGAATCCAATTAAAGGGAAACAATTAACCAATGTGCGTGCCTCAGGTACTGATGAGGCGGTGCGTTTAGTGCCCCCTATTCAAATGTCGCTAGAGTATGCCGTTGAGTTTATTGCAGATGATGAATTAGTTGAAATTACCCCGCTGAGCATCCGTTTGCGCAAGCGCTATCTCAAAGAACACGAACGCAAAAAAGCAAGCCGAGGCGTTTGAGCTTATTAACGAAGTGGCGCGTATTGAACGCTTCACTTCGTGTTTTTCGATTGCTTGTTTTAACGTTTTTACATACACCTATAAGCCTGCGTTTGCAGTATTTCAGATACCCTCATATAAGATGAGTGGGCGGCGAGCAGTAATATTCTGGATAGTGCCGCGCATGGGAGTGCTGCATCAGCGCAGGTCACTTCTGCGCACGGGTGATTCCTTTATTAAACAGTATGGTGGTATTAGGGACAGCGGGTAGGGCAAGTGCCCAGGTGGTTGCACATATGCGCCCGCCGATGGGCAGGCCCCGGCGATTACTGACGAAGCTGTAACCGTCGCCTAACCAGGTCTCGCAAACGAAAAGTAAGAAGCCTATCTTTACTAATAAATAAAAGGACGGTCACATGAATATGTTGCGACGTCTCATTTTTATTTTTTTATGTGCTTCTACGTTGACTGTGCAAGCGCAATCGGGTGAATTGAGCTCCAGTAGTCCGCAATCAGGTGAAGCCGTCCATTTTTCACCCGAAAAAATAATGAGTTTTGCCAAGAAGGTTGAAAAAATATTGGCCGCTAAAGGTGCGCGTGTTGCTATTGTGGCGCGTATGGGGCGACCCATATCTGAGCTGCCTGAGGGAATGCACTTTACTCATGTTGGGTTTGCTGTTTACTCTGAAATTAGCATGCAAGATGGCAGAAAATTGCCTGGATATGCTATGTACAATTTATATCAAAAAGAGAATAGGCCAGATATCAGCGGGCTTATGCAAGACTATCCGGTTGATTTTTTTGCCGGCGTTGCAGAGTTAGAGTCGGGCATCATTATTCCCTCTGTTGAGTTGCAAAAACGGTTGTTGAAAGTCATCTTTTCACCGACCTACAGCGCTTTACATGAGTCGCGTTATTCCTTGATTGCTAATCCATACACTTTAGGTAGGCAAAATTGCACGGAGTTTGTATTGGATATTTTGAATGCGGCTATCTATCAAACGAGCGATATTAAGCAAATTAAGAAAGACGAAAAGGCTTATTTTGTTGCGCAAACAGTTAATGTAAATCCGTTAAAGCTGATGTTGGGTGCAATGTTTAAAAGTGAGATTTCTTTGTCCGATCAAACGGGGATACCTGTTACGGCAACCTTTGAGAAAATTGCTGCTTTCTTGCAGCAATATGATATCGGTTCCCAAGTGCTAATGGTGATGCCTGATTAAGTTTTATAAGCAGTGCAGGGATAGGGTGAGTGGCCTAAATAAAAGTTAGTCACTTTTTAGATTAACTCATCGTTTATCAGTGCTATGAAATCCATTTGTCAGAATAGATATTCTAATAAATAAATTATTGCTGCTTCTCTACAAAGCCATTTTTCTT
>JADYYQ010000147.1 GCA_020853585.1 Ottowia sp. | reverse complement strand
CTGTGTTTGCGCTTATACTTGCGCGAGCGTTGATTGTGCTTTACGCAAATCATTTTGCGCTATTACGGGATCAATTTCAGCAAGGAGTTGCCCTTTTTTGACGTGATCGCCTAATTTAACGGCGAGTGTTTTGAGTTGGCCGGTGACTTGCGCGCCGACATTTACATATTGGATCGGTTGAATAGTGCCACTGGCGAGTACAACATCTTCGATATCCATGCGGATGACGGGTGCAGTGAGATACTCGGGCGGTGTGGGAGAAAAGAAAAAATATTTCAGCGAAAAAAATAGTAAGCCTAGTAGTAGCGCAATAACGGCTATACGAATAGATGTTTTTTTTAATTTCATTATTTTGTATAAAAACTGGGCGCTGATCTTATCGCAGTGATTCAATCATATTTACTTGCTTAAGCTAGACGGGACGGGTGATGAGGGGAGCGTCTTCGTTTGTGGGAATAAGTTTTTTCTGATGTAGGCAAATATTGCTAGGTATTGAGCACCTATCTTGCAAGGCAGTATAGCAAACTAGATTACTGCGTATTGATGCGTGCGCGGGTTATAAATTTCATTTGTAAGGTTGTTTATATGGTGAGTGTCGAGTGATGTATGGTGTGATATGCCGTCGTAAGCTTTTGCTATAGCGCCCGGTGTGATTTTTTAGCATGAGTGCGGTATCGCCTTTTTATTTGTCGTATTGCTTGATGCCGAACACCGCACTAATAAGTAGGATCGCTACCAGTTATGCTTTTCGCAATAAGCGTGCAGATCAGGTGTTCTTAACCAACGTAGCTGACAGCTTCGTTTTGTCAAGTGAGTGGATGTATCTTTGGCGCTATGCGCCGATTGAAGCGTAGTGTCTTTTGTGGTGTCGGTTCGAATCTGTTTGGGAGCCGTGCTCGCCATGGTGCTGGTGCTGTAGAAAAAAAGCTGGTCAATAAGCTCAATAAAATAGGCAGTAGTGAAGTTTTTTTCATTATTTAAAACCTTTTTAGGTAGAAATGATGGATAGAACTGCTTTCTGATCGCGCTCCTCGCGAAGGAGGGTCAAATTACCATGGCTTGTTTTTTATACCAATAACTTAGAGGAATTGTTTTCATAATTTCATTATTTTTTTATTTGTTTTGTATTAATCGCTTGCTTAGCGACGATAGCAAATCAAGTGCGGTGGTGCTGCGTTGACCTCGCATTGTTTCTTGAAAGGCGGGCCATAAATAGCGGTGCTGTATGGCGCAAAGGGTGTGTGGCTGTATTGGGAGAGGCAATTCTGTGGTTGTCTATTCACATATTTTACGTATGGGCTACATAAAGATAGCGTTAGTAAAAGCGATTTTTTTAGAAACCCTATAACGGTGACAGACGCCGATAAAAGCATCGCTTTGACTAAATAAATTTGACCTGACAGCCCCCCTTTTTAATGTTGGGATATGTCAGATCAGATGGGCCTTTCTACAACGCTTATGCTGCTAAAAGTGAAATATCAAATATATACAACCCTTCGACCCTTCTCGAGGCACGCGTAGCAAGAAACTGCTCGAGTGTTAAGCCGCTTTTATTCGCGTAATATGCCTCTGTACCGCCGGTGATAAAGCCGAGATGTGGATGGTAGTACACATAGTGTCCGGCATTAGAGTTTTTTGTCCTTACAAGGACTAAGCATCCTTCTTTGTGCTCATCTAAATGATTTTTTAATCTGGCTGTTTCCGCTTGAGTCATCTTATTACCAACATGATTAACGCTTGATATAAGGGGATTATTTTTTTGAATTTCTATTTCATCACCTAATTCTGCCGTCATTGTTTTGGCAGATGTTGTGTTTTTTACTGCGGCAACATGCGCATTGTGTTGTTGCATGTCGGCTAACACTTGAGCGGTTGATACCTCGGCTTGATCGATACCCATTAAGTCCGCATGAGTCATGATCAAATAGCCATTGATATCAAATTGATCTTGTCCACAAAATTCAAATATATCTTTTATCCCCTGCGGCAAATCGGCGGGTGTCTGCCCCGTTTTTGCGTATATATAGGCACCATATGCGGCAATCACACAGCTGTTCTGCCCAGCAAGCTTTTCATATTTATCTGTTAAATAATCGATTGCCTGATGCACTTCTAGGGTCAGATCCGCTTTGGATTTTTGATGATGTGTTGCTGCGATCGTAGTTGTCTGTTGTGCGGGAGCGGTCTGTTGATCGGGCGCGATTTGTTGGGAATTTTTTATTGCTTGTCGCAACATTTCCTCGTAATCATCGCCGGGTCCATTGTGGTGACGATGTAACTCTTGAGTCGTCTTCTGATGCGGGTTTAGATTGCTTGTGGTACTTGTCGTCGTAGCGGGTTGTTGAAGTGGGAGATCGGGCAACGATTCATACTCATCCAATATATTTTCGTCTGTGTACACGTCATGATGTACTACTTTATTCCCGATATAAAACGTCGCTGCTCTTGTAATCGAGGGCATTGCGTGAATATTATTGTTCGCGCCTTCACGCTCGCCGATGTCTACCCTAAACGATGGTTGATCAGCTTCGTTGGCCAGATTTTTTATCACCTCAAAATAACGCCGCGCATCCGCAAGCGTTGTGGGTGATTTTGTGCCATCCGGACGTATCGTGTCTTCCTAATGAATCAAATCATAAAGCGCTTTGAGTACATCTTGCTTTCGTTCTGAGCGAAATAAATTCTTAAATTTGTCCCAAAATCCCATATATAAAGACGTTTTTTCATCACCACTCAGCATTTTGTCTAGGCGGCTTGAGCTCATTTTAAAATTAGAATGGCCAGCAAAATTAGATAGGGATATGGGCACAATGATTCCAATTAGTGAGAAAAACGATGATTTTAATCATTATTATTATAATTGCTATGCAAATTGTACTTAATTTATTGCAATTAATCAGGTGTATGAAAACGGTTTCTTTATATAACTGTTGATCTGTTTTAATTTTTGCGATGCGTGGGGGGGTTCGAAGAATAGATTGCTCTGGAGAAGATGTCCGTCCACTTATTGGTCGATGAAGGCCCAAGGTCCTGGAAACGCAAAAGGGAGTAGGGTGGGTTGTTTTTGTTCGGTAGTTTGGCCAATATGAACGATCTTTGTACGTTGACTGCCGCAAAGTACATACCTTGTTGATATGTATCTTTATTTAAGATTTTGTCGAAAACGCTCAGTTGAGCGCATAAGATAGACTTTAGGTGCCTTTAGACTAATTCGTTTTCCGAGATGTTGGGTAGCTCTCGTTTTGTAGTTGCACATGAATAGATTGTGTTCCGGAAGCGAGGATTTCATAAAACCGTTTTCGCTTGTGTAATGGTATGGTTTAAGAAAATTGGTTTCTCAATGGGCCGGTGTATTTGCTGACAATGTAGAGTTATAGGGGTATGTTAAATGACGATACCTTATGTGACCTGGGTGGGGGCTAGCGTGGCGTACGATTTTGTAAATCAATAGTATTTCAATTAAGCAATCTTTATTTCACAATGCAGCTGATAAATAACTGAGAACACATCATGGGAAATCGCCTTTCCACTATCACAACGCGCACAGGGGACAATGGCACAACAGGGCTAGGAGATGGCAGTCGTGTAGGGAAAGACGCTTTGCGTATTCACGCACTAGGCGAAGTTGATGAGCTAAATGCACATATTGGCTTATTGCTATGCGAGGTGCTTCCCGCAGATGTGTCACCTATATTAAATCGCATCCAGCATGATTTATTTGATCTGGGTGGAGAATTATGCATTCCCGGTTTAGCCTTACTAAAGGATGCGCAAGTCAATCAGTTAGAGCAGTGGATTGAGTTTTATAACGACACTTTGCCGCGTTTAGAGGAATTTGTTTTGCCGGGTGGGAGCAAAGCGGGAGCCCAAGCCCATGTGTGCCGTACAGTGTGTCGACGTGCTGAGCGGACCATGGTGTCTCTGGGCAAAGAGGAAGCGTTGAGAGATGCGCCGCGACTTTACGTTAATCGATTATCTGATTTGATGTTTATTTTGGCGCGCATATTAAATCGCTCAGCCGGAAAACACGATGTGCTGTGGGTACACAATACGCGCACTGCGCGTTGATGGATTACAAAACAGCTTTCTTTACTTTGGTTGATTTTTTCGCAAAATATACTTTTATATAGGACTAAGATCAACACTCAGTATTTATATTCTGCGATGAATGATTTAGCCTTTTGATAGAATTGGCAAAACGAGGCACTTACAGCAGATAAGTTTAAAAATTGCGCTGGTCGGCTCTTAGCCCCTTGGTTTGCAAAAAGCCAAGGGTGTAAAAGCAGATAGCTAATGTGGGTCATGATTAAGCGACTAGGGCCTATAGCTTGCTTGTGTGTGCGGGTGTTGAGATACATGGTTTGCGCTATCTTAGTAGAGGCATTGATGATTTTGCATGCGATTTGCGTATTTGAACCGCAGCGGCAAGGTCTTCCAGTAATTTCACAGAATCATCCCAGTTAATGCACGCATCGGTAATACTTTGCCCATAAGTGAGTCGATTAATGGGGGTGCCTTGCACATGGTCTTGTCGTCCACCGACTAAGTGCGATTCCACCATCACGCCCACTATGCGGGTGTCGCCTAGCGCAATTTGCTTAGCAACATCAGTGCATACTTCAATTTGGCGCATGTATTGCTTACTACTATTGGCATGCGAAACATCAATCATGACGCGCGGGGCAAGTCCTGCGCGCGCAATATCTTCGCAAGCAAGTTGGACATGATGGGCATCATAGTTGGGTACTTTCCCGCCCCGTAAAATAATATGACAGTCGGCGTTACCTCGAGTCGAGATAATGGCGGAGTGCCCCCCTTTGGTTACACCGAGAAAATGATGGGGTTCGCCTGCTGCCTTAATGGCATCGACGGCAATTTTGATATTGCCATCGGTACCATTTTTAAATCCCACAGGACAGGAGAGTCCCGATGCTAGCTCGCGATGTACTTGGCTTTCTGTTGTGCGTGCACCGATGGCGCCCCAGCTGACTAAATCAGAAACGTACTGAGGACTAATAACATCAAGAAATTCAGTGCCGGCAGGTAGCTTAAGTTGGCTAATTTGTAAAAGCAGATCGCGGGCCATGCGTAAGCCTTCGTTGATCTGAAAACTATTGTCCATATGGGGATCGTTAATTAACCCCTTCCATCCCACGGTTGTACGCGGTTTTTCAAAATAGACGCGCATCACAATTTCTAATTCACCTAAGAATCGCTGTCTTTGTTCTGCTAAGCGGTGGGCATACTCCATGGCTGCTTTTGTGTCATGGATTGAGCAAGGACCGATGACAACAATAAGGCGATCATCTTTGCCATGCAAGATGTTATGTAATGCGAGCCGACCTTCGTGTACAACATTGGCAACCGGTTCAGAGCAAGGTAAGGTGCTAATTAAATGTGCAGGAGATAACAGCTCCTTTAGGGCGTTGATACGTAAATCATCAGTATTTTTTAGCATCACTTGCTTTCTCCAAACTTGCGTATTACAAAAAAAAACCGCCAGACATGCTGGCGGTTTTTCGAGAATTTTGACGTACTACCTACCCTCTCTGGCCGCCTTTGGCATGAGATAAAAATAGAAACGGAAGCTAAACCACAATTGACTGTTCACAAAATACCGCCTAAAAGTTTGAACCAGGCCATGTTTATACCGGTTCTTTTTAAATTACGCAAGACAGCTTAATCCCTTACATTGTGTCACTTGATATCAGGGCGTGCGCTGCTTATCGGTCAATGACTTAGCCGCACCTTATGTCTGGATTGATTGTTTAAACAGTGCCGCCTACCGTCATATTGTCGATGCGCAGCGTGGGTTGACCGACGCCCACGGGAACACTTTGTCCTTCTTTGCCACATACGCCAACGCCTGAATCGAGGGCAAGATCGTTGCCAATCATTGAAATATGTTTAAGCGATTGCGGACCGCTGCCAATTAACGTAGCACCTTTAACCGGATGGGTAACTTTGCCGTTTTCAATAAGATAAGCTTGCGATGCTGAGAATACAAATTTACCGTTTGTGATATCGACTTGTCCGCCACCAAAATTGACGGCATATAAACCTATTTTGACGCTTGCGATGATTTCTTTAGGATCACGTTGCCCATTTAACATATACGTGTTTGTCATACGCGGCATGGGTAGTGTGGCGTAACTTTCGCGGCGTGCATTACCGGTAATAGGCATCTTCATTAAGCGCGCATTAAGCGTGTCCTGTAGATATCCTTTTAGTACCCCGTCTTCGATAAGTGTTGTGCACGATGTGGGATTACCTTCATCATCGATATTGAGCGAACCACGACGGCCGGTGAGCGTACCGTCATCTACCACGGTGACGCCTTGGGCTGCGACCCGCTGACCCATGCAGCCAGAGAATGCGGATGATCCTTTGCGATTAAAGTCGCCTTCTAACCCATGGCCAATGGCTTCATGCAGTAAAACGCCTGGCCAACCTGGACCCAGTACGACGGTCATCGCTCCTGCTGGGGCGGGGCGGGCGTCTAAGTTCACAAGCGCGCTGGATACGGCTTCTTCAACGTATTTTTGTAAGATTTCATCAGTAAAGTAATCGTAATTGCTACGTCCGCCACCTCCTGATGAGCCTACCTCACGGCGATTACCTTGTTGTGCAATGACGGTAAGTGATAGCCGCACGAGTGGGCGCACATCGGCAGCAATAACACCATCGCTACGCGCAACTAATACGACATCGTATTCTCCGGCTAATGCTGCCATCACTTCGACAACGCGAGGATCTTTGGCGCGGGCTAAGCGTTCAATACGTTCAAGCAATGCGACTTTTTCGGTCGCATCGAGCATATTGAGCGGATCTTGAGGTGTATAGAGTGCATGGCCAGTGGCCATCGTTAATTTTTTGGCAAGCTTAATCTGCCCGCTACCTGCGCTTGCGATGGCACGTGTTGATGCTGCGGCATCAGCGAGGGCCTTAATACTGATGTCATCTGAGTAGGCAAATGCGGTGCGTTCTTGCGCGATGGCACGGATGCCGACACCTTGGTCAATGCTAAAACTACCGGATTTAACGATGCCCTCTTCTAAACTCCACGCTTCACTGCGTGTGTATTGAAAATAAATATCGGCATAGTCCACGCGATGTGTAAAAACATCTCCCATGGTGCGTAATAGATGTGCTTCATCTAAGCCATAAGGCGCAAGCAGTAGGCTGCGCGCTGTGGCTAAATTACGTAAGCTGAGGTCGGAAGTCTGCATTACATCAACACCTTTATCGATAAATAGGAAAGGAAAATACCGCCATAGGCGCAATATATGCGGTTTAGCTGGCTATTTGTCTGAATTTGTTTTTATCTTGAAGGGGCTATTGTAATGGGGAACAGCCAGATCAACTATAAACATAAGGTGAGGACGGCGGATAGGGCGAAGCTTCTTTTTTAATGCCGTTGTTTCACGTTTTGCTGTGTCCATAATGGATTTTTAAGCAAAAGGAAGCGATGTATGATGATCGTATCTTGATGGTTTTATTTGTTTGTATAAGGAGCTTTTTTTGCTGATTATTTTTCGTAGCAAAGCATCGGCTGATGTGGTGATGTTGGACGATTTAGCGACGCGTTTATTGGCTATTGTAGGTCGCTCGTTGAGCCCACGGGGTATTTTTTTAGTTGAGGAATTAGCCTCTGCGATTGCACAGTTGGAAGCGGCGATTAAGGTTGATGTGAAGCAGGTCCATGATCAAGAAAGCACGGAAGAACGCGCTGCTGTCAATAGGCATGATGTAGAGCGCGCTGATTATGCGGTAGAACGATTGCACCTCGGTCAGCGTGCATTTCCTTTTTTGGATATGTTGCGCCAAGCAGAAAATAAAAAAGAGCCAGTGACCTGGGGTGTGTAGATTGATGTTAGTTCGTCAACTGGTTTTATCCAATGTTTGGATAGGTAGGCTGTTTGCAAATATGTTGTGAGGGGTATCTGCAAGCAAATGATCGCATTGAATGACCTCACATTTGGCGGTGTTGCAGAGCGGGTAAATTTTTTCGGATGGTAGCGATATGAGCAAAGTCGATATCGCCGCGAATAACCCCTTCATTTGTCGATTGTTGCGCAATAATTTTTCCCCACGGATCAATCAGCATAGAGTGTCCCCAGGTCTGTCGGCCATTATCGTGTTCGCCGGCTTGTGCGCAGGCCAGTACATAGCATTGATTTTCAATAGCCCGTGCACGTAATAAAACTTCCCAGTGGGCTTGCCCCGTTGTGGCTGTAAATGCCGCCGGCACAACGATTAAATCAAGCGGTTTATGACTGCTGAGTTGGCGATACAGCTCAGGAAAACGTAAGTCATAGCAAATAGATAAACCGAGTTGGAGCGTTCCGCAGATCGTATCGAGTGCTAATGCTTTAGGCTGAGTGCCTGCTTCAATGGTTTGTGTTTCATCAAAATGGGTGCGTTCACCTTGGTAGCGAAAAAGATGGATTTTGTCGTAGTGACCGACAACACTGCCTTGTGGGTTGTAGACCAATGTGGTGTTACGCACTTTGCGATGGCTTGTTTGGGTGGCAGGATGAATGGTGAGTGGGATCGTGCCGCCGATTAGCCAAATGCGGTGTGCTTTGGCGCAGTCGGCCAACATGGTTTGTATCGGACCTGGCTCTCCTTGAGTTTCTTGGATAGCGACTTTGTCGTGCTCTGTTTTGCCCATCAGACAAAAATATTCGGGCAAAAGAATCAGTTGCGCACCTGCTTGGGCCGCTTGGGCAATAAGCGTTTTGGCGCGACTGAGATTATGTTCAAGATGGCTAGTGCTAACCATTTGAATCGCCGCAACGGGCAATATAGATGTGTTCATCTTAAGGTAAGGGGGTGGTCGGAAATTGATCCGTTCGTGTGATGATGGGATTAGTCCATGATCCTGTGACGTTGTATGTTTGTGCTAAGGCTTGTCCGAGCGAAGCACCCAGAAGATTTTGTAATACTAATGAGCTAAGCCCAAGCAGTGGATTAATTAATGTGGCATAAGCGAGTGAGGCAGAGCCAATATCGGTATGAGGTGTGACGGCAACTTGAAAATTTTGAGTTTCATCTTTGATGGTTGCGAAACCGTGCATTTCTACGGTGGCAACGGAACTTTCCATTTTAAAGTCTTTGCTGTGAGCGATACCTTTGTTTAGATCAATGGTTGCACTCACTCGATTAAAGGGAATACCTGATGATGCCAAACCACGCAGATCAAAGATAGCGAGATGAAAGAGATTTTGTAGGCTTAAGATACCGAGCAGTTTTGCTGCACCTGCATCGACACGCAAGAGTTGACCTTTTTGTAAATTAAGTGTGACGTGACCATCAAGTGAATTGTAATCAACATGTAGCGGACTGCCGTGCCAATGTAGATCGCCGGTGATGTCACCTTTTCCACCCATAAGCGTTTTGGGTACACCGATATCTGTTAATAGTTGTCCGCCATCAAGAATGTTGAGTGCAAAGTTAAGTGTAGTGTGCTTAAGGGTGGTTTGTGCGGCGGGCATTGACCAGTCACCGCTGATTTTTAAAGTTGCCGCGGGGTGTGTGATTAAAAGCTTATCCATATTCCAGAGGGATTGATTTTTTTCGACACTGCCATGTGCGATAAGCTCGAGTTGTCCAAAATGAATATTGTTTATTTGAAAATCGTTGGTAACAACATGAAGTGATGGCAAGCCATTTGGATTGTCGTGGGGTAAGTCAGTTGGGATAATGCCATTTGTTTGCGTAATGGCATTTGGAATGTACAAGCGCTCTAAGCGAGCGCTTAATTTTCCAAATAAAAATGTAGGATTGGGTGGTGTCCAGGAAATTTGTCCGCTGATTTGTGTGGCATCAATCTGTGCTTGCCATTGCGCGGCGGTGTGCGTTACGGTGGTGTTGAGATTGTCAAAGGTACGATTGAGTAATTGGAGCTGTCCAATTTGCACGTGAATATGATTTGGGAAATAACTACTTAAATCCTGATTGACTGATGTGGCAGTACGCTCATTTGATGATGCGGTATTTGCTTTTTGTAAAAGCGCTTCCCATTGATCGACATTCAGTTTGTCGAGTTCTATATGAGCACAAACACCATGATGGGTTAGATCATGCTTTGCACAACTTTGCGCACCATGGCTTGATGTTGCAGAGGGAGAATGCATTCTGATAGTGCCATGCGATGCAGTCATATAACCTTGCTGATCGGGCGTTAAGAGATAGTGGACTTTAAGCCAATTACCTAGGTGCAATGTTAAGTCTTCATGCGTATCTTGTCTTTGACGCCAATGTAAATGGGCGATGAGCGTTTGTCCTTGAGGTTTATCAAAGGGGTAGGGCAAGGTAAGGTTTAGCCCTGTGAGATCTGTTTGTAGATGCAGTTCAGGGCGGCTATCTACGACATGTAGTTCGCCTTGATAGTGTAGAGCGCCGTTAATATGATCGAAAAGAGGGAGGGCAGGCGTGTTTGCAATGGCGCTGCGTAGCCCTTGTGCTTGAGCATTACCGTAGATTTTTAAGCGAAACGTATCGTTAGCTTGTGTACCGCCACTGACATTGATGGGGCCGCCCGCAACATGGCCCCGTAGACCATAAAGTTGGAACATCGCTTGGGTGAAATAAATTTCACCACTGACAGAACGGATCGGTGCAATTTTTGGTTGTAGGGTAACGTGGTTATTGAGCAAGGTATAGCGTCCTTCGACCTGACTCACTTCACTGCCGGTAAGAGGGATATCAAGTTTGAGTGATAATTTTCCATTCCCTTGCGCGAAGATTTCTTTAACGACATCTGGAGGGATATCGGTAAGCGGACTTTGTACGACAAACCGGAGAAAGTCTTGTGTAGGACCGGTTGCTTCCCCTGTTATTTTGAGTCGAGGGGCATCGTCATATAAATTGGCAATAAGGCCGTGGACATTTTTAAGCTGAGCGTCGTAAATACGCGCGCGTGCAAAATCAAACTGAAGTGCAGATTGTTTTAAGCTGACATTTCCCTCTATCTTTTCGATAGCAGGCCAGTGGCGTGATTTTTTGGGGATGGGTTGCTGCGCGACGTGGACCACTTCATCTATTGTGCGTGTGTATTGAGATGCGGGCGTATTGTGTTGGGGGTCGGTGTGTGAGGTAAGGTGATTATCACGGCAGATGCGTGTTGTGCATGAAACAAGATGGTTATTGATTTTTGCTTTGAGTGGCGTGTGAAGTGCCTGTGGAGGTGAGCGGATAGCCTGGTTTGGGGAGTAGGCGATATAAGGGTCTGAAGGAATAAGCAGACTTGCTTGATAGACAGGAATATCGATCTGAAATAATCCCTGTGTGACATCTTTATAGGGAAAAGTGCGCAGCGTACCTTGTACGTTGATACGGGCTAAACGCGCTTCTCCTGATAACTTGGCTTCGGTAAAAAACTGCCTAGTATCGCGATCAATTTGTTTGGGTAAATAACGCGCTATTTTTTGCAGTGCCACATAATCAAGTACGCCGTTGAGCGTGAGATGATCGGTGTCGCTCAGGTAGCGGCCACTTACTGTGCCACGTATATCCGTATTTGCGAAAGACAGCCCCGTGCTTGAAAGTTGTAGATTTTTTCCGCTGCCTTCCCAGGCAATATTTCCTTGAATTTGCTGCAATGGCAATGTTGGTATATCGAAAAAATCGGGAAGGACCAAAGTGACTTGCTTGCTGTCTATGTTTAAAGACCCTGTGTTCTGATCAGCGATTAATGTACCGGAGAGATGATTAAATCCAGGCCAGCTGCCAACTTGGGCATTGATACCGACGTTTTGTAACTGTGCTCGTATCGTGTAGCGTGGGTTAGATGCGCGGTGTATATGGGGGGATGGCGCTTCCCAACTGATATGGACTTTATTGAGGTACCCTTGTGGGGCAAGCTTATTAAGCGTTTCAAGAAGTGCCGCGGGTAAGGGCAGTGATTGCGCGAGTCGTATCAGAGGGGCGATGGGTAAATTAGGTGTATTGAGCTCAAGCCGTTTAATGCCTGGATGCTTGTCTTGATTTTCCCAAGTAAAGAGCAGCGGTTGTAATGTTTCTTGCTGAGGATCAAGCGTATGTTGCCAATGTAAGCGTTCAATTTGTAGTTGATGCTGATTTTTTTTACGTTGATAGTGTAGGGTGCTATTCGCTTGTTTTAAATCTAATGTAGGCAGTTGCGGATTGATTTGTAGTGCAATGTTGGCGAGCGTCACACTGCCTTGTAGTTGCGTAAGTTCGCCGGTATCGAAGTGGAGTGAGCCACTACTGTTGAATGTGCCACTTTTAATCGCAGCAAATAAGGGCCAGGCATCTTGCAATTGCGCTAAATCGACGTCGGGAAGCGTCCAGTTTAATTGACCAACCCAATCTTGCCAGTGGTTAATGGTACCGAGTAAGCGATGCGAAAAGTGGGTTTCAAGTTGTACAGGGGCTGCAAATAAAGGCGCGGTAAGTTGCGCTTTTAGATCTACCTTTGTGCCGTTACTGTGTATTTGCAAATCGGGGATAGTCAATACGACGGTGGATGTTGCGTTTGCAGGGGTAGGCGCCATAGCGCTTGCCGACAGTGCGGTCGCAGTGTTGCGCCAGTGTAAGCGTAGATTTTTAATTTTGACTGCACCACTGTCGAGTAACCATTCTGGCAATTGCGCATCTTGTGAGTTATCGGTGCGAATCGGAAATCCGGCAATAATAATTTGTCCATCTGGCTCACGCAGACCCGCTAGATCAATGTCGTTTATGTCAAGTTGCTGTAAGCGGGGTGAGAGTTTAAGTAGACTTACCCAAGAAAATGTCCCTTGGCTATGCTGTAGACGCCCTACAATTTGTCCTTGATGGTTTCGTAGTACAAGGTTGCGCATATCAAAGCGGGGGTGCAAACCATCCCAATCTGTTTGGAGCTGCTCGATAGTAAGTTGCGCATTCAGTTGATTTGAGGCGAACTGCTCGATGACTGACTTGAGCTTAGCGGAGTTTTGCCATACGCTAAAGCGCAACACGAGGAGTGCGGTGGCGAGAAAAATAAACAAAACCACAAATAGCGTAACAAGCGCGCGCCAAGAAATAATTTTGGCCCAACGAGGATGACGCCAAAAACGAATAAATTGTTGGGTCGCATGAGCGTACAACGTGCGTAATCGTAATAATGAGTGAGGTGAAATGCGGGGCATACAAAAATAGGGTCAAATGCCGAGGTGCAGGATGCACCTGTGAGTAGCTTGTTTTATACGGGCGAATGAATGTACCACAGGCTCACCGTGATACTTTGTTGGGAACATGCTCTCTTGCAAATTTCCTCTGCACCTCGTCGAAGATGGTGGTACGCCATGCGCGGCACTTTGTGTTTGTAAGGTCGCTAGTAGACAGATTTTGCTATGCAGACTAAAACATGCTTCGTTGTTTAGCACTTCGCCCTCATGTACGCTTATGACCATTCCAGTTCTTGCTCGCTGTGTTCCTTGTTTTTGTGTCTCGCTTAAGGTGATGCAAGAGGTCTATTACTTGACGCAATAGGGCTTATTTTATGGCTGATCATTCTCTGCGGCAGATGTTAGCGCCAATTTACTCTCGCTATGCTCAGCGTGTATTGCAGGCTCAGCCTGAGCTGCAAGCCGTGTTGACGCGTGCAATAGAAGGTGCATGGACTGCACATGCTTTGTCTTCACGTTGTCATCGTTTGTGCGTGCAATCGGGTTTGGTGGGGGGATTAAGACAGTTGCGCATGCAAGTGCTATTAAGTTTGATGGAGCGCGATTTACAAGGCTTGGCTGATCTTAATGAAGTGATGCGCACGATGAGTTTGCTCGCGGAATTAACTTTGCGTTATGCCTTGCAAGTCAATATGGAGCAGCTTTGCGCGCGCTATGGCACACCGCGTGGCGCACACTCTGGTGTCGCTCAGGTACTTTCTGTGGTCGGGATGGGCAAGCTAGGTGGGTGTGAGCTAAATGTATCTTCAGATATCGATCTTATTTATCTTTACGAAGAAGATGGCATGACAGATGGCAGTCTTCTTTCTGAGCCCATTGCCAATCATGTTTTTTTTGAGCAGCTTGCTCGGCAATTAACGCACGCACTTGCAGAAGTCAACGAAGATGGTTTTGTTTTTCGTGTGGATTTGCGTTTACGTCCGAATGGTGATGCTGGTTTTTTAGTATGTAATTTTGCGATGCTAGAAGAATATTTCCGTGTACAAGCACGCGAGTGGGAGCGTTACGCCTGGACTAAAGCCCGCTTACTTCCCTTGTGTGCACAGGCGGCGAAAGTAGGAGTACGACTTGAAGAAATGGTGCGGCAATTTGTTTATCGTCCCTATCTTGATTTTGGTGTAATTGCTGCGTTACGTACTTTGCATAAAAAAATATGTGCTCACGGGGCGTTGCAACGGGGTCGCTATGTCACGGATATTAAACGGGGACCGGGTGGAATTCGCGCGATCGAATTTATTGTGCAAACCTTTCAATTAATTCGTGCTGGGCAAGACTATAACTTGCGTTCGCGTTCTACTTTGGCGATGCTTGAGAAGTTAGCCCAGACTGGACTAATGGGACGATCACAAGCAAAAGATTTATCGCGGGCATATTTATTTTTGCGTCGTTTAGAGCATCGATTGCAGTATATGGATGATGCGCAAACCCATTGTTTACCCAATGATGTGAATGATCAAGCGCAGTTGGCGCAAGCAATGGACTGTGCCGACTATCCAGCGCTATTGCTTAGATTGGCGGCAGTACGACATGCAGTATCACAGCAATTTGATGTGATGTTTTCTGATAAATGTTTGGCCGTTGATGTGGATAGCTTGTCGCTTTGGGACCATACGCCCACACAGGTGGTGATGACTGATCAGTCCAATCAGATCAGTCAAGCGATGCATGCATTGATACCGTTATTGCGTAGAGTGCAAACTTCGACGCGTTACCTTGGACTAAAACACACTTATCGGCAGCAGTTTGATGTATTGATGCGGCGTGTGTTGGTGCATGTGCAAGAACAGGATGCGCCTTATACAACGATGGTAAGAGTCTTGGCATTATTTGAAGCAATTAATGCACGACGTTCTTATTTTTCACTTTTACTTGAGTACCCTCAAGTATTGGTACGTGCAATACAAATCTTGGCTGCCTCTGGTTGGGCGGCGACGTATCTTACGCAAAATCCACAGTTGCTTGATACCTTATTGCAAGAGGTTGATCTTGAGGCGGTTGATTATTGGCAGCAATTTTCTATCACTTTACGTGAGCGTTTATTTGCCGCGGGGGGCGATGTGGAGTTGCAAGTGGATGCCTTGCGTCATGCGCAGCATGCGCAAACATTTCGTATTTTGCTACAAGATTTACAGGGTAAATTAAGCGTTGAACGCGTTGCTGATCACCTTTCTGCGCTTGCAGATCGCGTGATTGATTTAACACTGGAAACAGTGTGGCCCTTGCTTGCCGGACAGCATCTTGTCACTCCACGCTTTGCGGTGATCGCCTATGGCCGATTAGGTGGCAAAGAATTGGGTTATGCCTCTGATTTAGATTTAATTTTTCTCTACGACGATCCGGATGAAAATGCGCCGCAAATTTATACGGCATTGGCACGTAAGTTGATTACGTGGTTAACCAGTCACACAGGGGCGGGCTTACTTTACGATATTGATACGCGTTTGCGACCCAATGGGGCGGAGGGGTTACTTGTTACTGACTTGGCGGCATTTCGTCGTTATCAGTTTCGCGAAACAGATAACAGTGCCTGGGTTTGGGAACATCAAGCATTAACCCGTGCTCGTTTCTGTGCGGGGGACAGTACGATCGGTCAAGCATTTGAAGCGATTCGTGAGCAGGTCTTGCGTCAACCTAGAGAGGTACTTGTGTTGCGCAAAGAAATTGTTGCGATGCGTGAGCGCGTACGCAAAACCTATGCGCATGCGAGCGATGCATTCGATGTGAAACATGGGCGCGGTGGCATGGTAGATGTCGAATTTGTGGTTCAGTATTTAGTATTGCTCTATAGCAAAGATTACCCTCAGTTGATGGGCAATGTGGGCAATATTGGCTTGCTGCGTTTGGCTGCCCAAGCAAAATTAATTGATCCTGTTTTGGCTGAAAATGTCGCGCTGGCTTATCGAACTTTTCGCGCGTGGCAGCATCGTCAGCGTCTTGATGGCATCAAACAAGCCTGTATTGCGGATACGGAGGGCGTGGTAGAACGCCATGCGGTGCAATTTTTGTGGAAAAAAATATTGATGGAATCTTCGGCTGTGTAATGAATGTGCGCGTGCTGTTTTGGGTGGCAATAGATGCCCCTTGTTCTAGCAAATGAGATGTGTCGTTTGCTATGTAATATGGCTCAGCGGTATCAGATTATTTTAATCATAAGGCAGGCATTCGGAGGCGTTCGTGATGCGTGCCTATTTTTTATAGACGAATTATTTTTGGAAGGGATGCACTTTTCTCTATTTATAAGAGAACCTATCGATGGCAATGTGCACTCAGGGATTATGCTTTTTTTAAGAGCAAGCGATCGCATGATGGGTTGTGCCGAACTTATATGCTCTGAGGGTTGGTACCTTTTGTATGCTAGCCCATAAGGGCTGCTATACGCTTTGCTTTTTTCTCCTAAAGGACAAGATCTGCGTTGCGTGTTTTAGCCTATAGGTAATGTATCGGTGGTGGGCATACTGTTGATTGCTGTGTTTGTTGGATTTGCGCTGTATTGAGTGGTTCGTGTCGTTGGTGTAAAGCGCGCTTCATGATGTCAAGATAAAAATATTTTCCACTGGAATAATTATATGCATGATTTAGCATCACCCTCCTTACGTGTATCACGTTCCTTAACGCAACAGGATTACCGAACCTTAAGTTTAGCGAGCTTAGGGGGCACATTAGAATATTATGATTTTATTATTTTTGTGTTTTTTGCTGCGGTGATCAGCGATGCTTTTTTCCCGCCGACTATTCCAGAGTGGTTACGGTTACTTCAAACGTTTGGTATTTTTGCTGCGGGTAATTTGGCACGTCCACTGGGCGGTATTGTGATGGCCCATTTTGGCGATATGCTAGGACGCAAACGTATGTTTGCATTGAGTATTGCGCTGATGGTGTTTCCTACATTGGGTATAGGTCTTTTGCCGGATTATGCGTCGATTGGCCTATGGGCACCGATTGCATTGTTGTGCTTGCGTATTCTTCAGGGTGTGGCCGTAGGGGGCGAGGTACCGGGGGCGTGGGTGTTTGTGTCTGAGCATGTGCCTGAACATCGGGTGGGGTATGCGTGTAGCTTGATTAGCATGGGTTTTGTAGGGGGGATTTTGCTGGGGTCGTTGTCGGCTACATTGATCAATAGTTTTTTTACGCCTGATCAAGTGGCGGTGTGGGGGTGGCGGTTACCATTTTTGCTGGGCGCTTTGTTGGGTTTGGTGGCGATTTATCTGCGTCGGTGGTTGCAGGAGACACCGGTATTTTTGCGTATGCAAGCAGAGAAAAAATTAGCAAAAGAAATGCCATTGAAAGTTGTGCTAAAAAATCATCGGGCTGCTGTGGTCACTTCTATGCTGATGACGTGTTTGCTCTGTGTGACGGTGATTGTGGTTGCATTGATGACACCTACGTATTTACAAAAGCAATTGGGTGTAACAGCGGCACTCGCACTACGTGCTAATAGCATTGCCATTATTGCCATGATGGTGGGTTGTGTGATTGCCGGATGGATTATTGACCGAATTGGTTCGGGTTGGACGATGTTGGCTGGCAGTACTTTGCTTGGAACGATGTGTTTTATTTTTTATTCGAGCATAGTGCAAGATACGACGATGTTGCATCCCTTAAACTTGTGTAGCTTTTATGCATTGACAGGTTTAAGTGTAGGCGTTGTTGGGGCGATTCCTTCTGCGTTAGTGAGATCGTTCCCCCCTGCTGTGCGGTTTTCGGGATTGTCTTTTTCATATAACGTTGCTTATGCACTGGTGGGTGGCATTACACCGCTGGTGATTTCATGGTGGCTTAAATCGAATGTGATGGCTTTGGCTCACTACATTATGATTTTTGCTGCAATCGGTATAGCGGTGGGTATTTACCTACTTTTCTTGAAGCCGAAGTTGTCATAGGGCTTAATAAATTTAGATACATAGGCCTGTTGCGATCTCAATACAGTAAATCGTGTGGCAAGCCGTTTGTTGTGCTTAGAGCGTTGGCGGGCGGTTACATCGCGTGCCATCGCTTGGCTTGCTTGTCGCAATGAACACAATGACAGATTTGCATAAACCATTATTCAGGTCATAGCGGGTTTATAAAATATCCGCAGGCATTTTGGTCAGTAGCATTTCTTGCGCATGTTGCCGTGCAGTATGACTATTGCCTCCTAGCATACGTGCAATTTCGTTCACACGATTATCTTCGTTGAGTAAGTGAATGGCAGATAAGGTGTGTCCTTCTTTCTGATATTTGCTGACACAGAAATGCTGGTGCCCTTGTGCGGCCACTTGTGCGAGATGGGTGACGCAAAGCACTTGATGTTGATGGCCAAGTTGGCGTAACTGTTGCCCTACGATGTGCGCCACGGTTCCCCCAATACCTGAATCGACTTCGTCAAAAATAAGTGTGGGCGTTGGATGCGCGGTGTTGGTGATGACACAGAGTGCTAGGCTGATACGTGCTAACTCTCCACCAGAGGCGACTTTTGCGAGTGGGCGAGTTGCAACGCCCGGGTGACCAGCGACCAAAAATTCGATTTGCTCCAGTCCATAAGGGCCACCTTGGGGCAAAGGGGTCAGTGCAATATCGAAACATCCTCCCTCCATGGCTAAGGTTTGCATCGCCGTTGTGACGGCACTTGCAAGCTGCTGGGCGGCGTGGTGTCGTTGTGTGCTTAGCGCTTGTGCTGCATGTAGATACGCTTCCTGTGCCTTTGTGTGTGCATTGAGTAAGGCCTCAAGATTTTGTTGTTGCGAGAGGGCAGCAAGTTGTTGGTGCCGCTGTTTTTGTTCTTCAGGAAGTTGCTCGGGTGTAATTTTATATTTGCGCGCCATGCTGTGGAGCGCCTGTAGTCGCGTATCGACTTCGGCTAGGCGATGTGGATCGAGCTCTAAATGTTGTGTGTAGCGATTAAGTAAGTGAACTGCTTCGTGGGCTTGTACATGCGCGCTGTCCAGTAATTGCACGACGTCGTGCAAGTCCGGGTCAATGTCGCTTAACGGTTGAAGTTGGCCGATAACGCTACGGAGTTGAGATAATAGCGCCTGCTCTTTATCGGCCAGAGTGGTAAGCGCATATTCTGCGCCATCGATTAATTTTGCTGCATGTGCAAGTTTGGTATGTTCTATGTGTAGCTGTGCCCATTCGTCGGTTTGAGGCGCTAAGGTATCAAGTTCTGCGCATTCCCAGCTAAGTTGTTCGTATGTTTGCTGTCGTGTTAAGGCGTGAGTCTGTGCTTCTTTAATCTCGTTTGCTAATTGCATCCAATGTTCGTAGTGCGTGCGTACTTGTTCGACTTGGGTGCTTAAGTGTGCGTGGCGATCGAGCAGCTGTCTTTGTATACCGGGTTTTAGTAGTAGCTGATGTGCGTGTTGCCCATGAATGGTAACCAACCAATTGCCGGCCTCACGCAGTTGTAACAGGGTGGCGGGAACACCATTAATAAATGCTTTGCTGCGACCATTTTTGTCGATAACACGTCGCAAAATAAGCTGATCTTCTTCGTTGTTAAATGCGTTATCAGTAAGCCATTGCTGTAATTCTGTGTTGGGTGTGAGCGAAAATTGCGCACTGATATCGGCGCGTTCACTACCTGTACGTACTACGCTGGCATCGGCTCGGCCGCCCAGCGTTAAATTGAGTGCGTCAAGTAATATGGATTTGCCTGCGCCTGTTTCACCGGAGAGCACATTAAATCCGCTGGAAAAATCAAGATCAAGTGCGTCGACAATGACTACATTACGTATAGATAGGCTGCGCAACATACATTATTCCAATCATCGAAGTCTGATTTTAATTTGTCATAGAAGCAACTATTTGTCTGTGCGTCACCGAAGACCCGTGCATCACTGACTGCGTGAGCCCAATAGAACGGAGCGCAGTACTTGTAATTTTAAGTACTTTATACGTATTTTGGTGCTGTCTGGGGCTTATCTTTAGCGCGTTCGCTACTCTCCTGTCACGATCGGTGATTGTGTTACGGATGGGTTGAAAGTATCCATAGTGTAGGGCAAGGCGTCGTCGTGCGGCGACTGGATTGATAGCGATAGTTTTGCACATATATATGGCTACACTAATCGTAATAGCTGGGTGTGATAGATATTGAAGGCATATTGGGTTTATTGTAAATCGCTGGGATAAGGATGATCGTCGTTTTTCTCTAATGAATGTGTGGGGAGGGGCGCATCATGCCAACGCAATTTTTGTCTCAGTGTTGAAAAATAGTTGTAACCCAATGGATGTAAAAAAGTGGCGGTGTGGGGTGCACGTTTTACGATGACACGATCTCCAGGTAGAAGGGAAGCAAGCGATTGCATATCGAAATTGACAAAAACTTCACGTGTACTGATGATCTCAATGCTGATTTCGACGTGATGAGGTAATACGATGGGTCGATTTGAGAGGGCCTGGGGTGCGATGGGCACCAGCACAATGCCTTCTAGCTCTGGGTGCAAAATGGGTCCGCCTGCGGCCAGTGCATAGGCCGTTGACCCGGTGGGTGTGGCGACGATGAGTCCATCTGCACGTGGGTGATACATAAATTTTTCGTTAACGCTGACAGCCAGCTCAACCATGCCACTATTACCTGCGCGACTGACAACGACATCGTTAAGGACGCAGGCCGAAAATATTTCAGTTGTCCCGCGCATCACATGGGCTTGGAGTAAGGTGCGTGCTTCACGTACATATTGACCCGCCAGGATAGGTTGTAAGGTGGTTTGAATTTCGCTGGCGGGAATATCGGTCATAAAGCCCAAGCGTCCTAGATTAACGCCGATAAGGGGTATACCAAAGGGGGCTAAGCGGCGCCCTACGCTTAACATCGTGCCATCGCCCCCTAATACAACAGCAACATGCGCGCGTGTGCCGATCTCTTCGAGGGTGAGGCAAGGGTATCCCTGTACGCCTATCTCTTTTGCTGTGTTGGTTTCAAAAATAACTTGATTGCCATTTGACTGAATAAAGTCCGCGAGTGCGATGAGCAAAGGTTTGACTCTTGCATCTTGTGATTTTCCAGATAAAGCAATGACGCGAAATGGTGGAAATGGGCTAGGGATCATGTCGGTGTAATGGGGGAGTTAATGTGAAAAATGACGCAGATTAGAACATAAGCCTGGCAAAGGAGATGTGATATTTTTTTCATTTTTAAGGGGTTTTTATCGGATGGATTGTCCGGAAAAGTTTCACTTTGCCTTTTAGCTTGGGTGTTATGGGCAGCATTTCCTGTCATTTATACCCTTCTTAGAGGGAGAGGACATTTTTTGTCGATGAATAAATGGGGTAGAGGCTTATTTTTCCTGGGGCGTGACCTTCTTGTTTAATTTGGGCTAATAACAGGTATTGAGGGGCTATGGAGCGTTTTTATGGGGGATGCGGGGGCTTGCAAATGCATTTTTTGGGGATAAATTGCGCGTGTGTTGGGGGGTAACAGGATGCACATAATTTAGCGAAGAAATCTCTTATT
>JADYYQ010000146.1 GCA_020853585.1 Ottowia sp. | reverse complement strand
TGATTGTAGAGGAAGGCGCTCATCTATATAGCAAGCAGCCATAGCACAAGGTAAAATTACACGACTCCCTACTCAGGATTTATTTGTTATGGCTGTCATTAAGCAAGAAGATTTTATTCAAAGCATCGCAGATGCGTTCCAATACATCTCCTACTACCATCCTCTTGATTATATTACTGCGTTAGGTAATGCCTATGCGGTAGAACAAAGTCCAGCGGCACGAGATGCGATTGCGCAAATTCTCACGAATAGTCGTATGTGTGCAGAAGGAAAGCGACCTATTTGCCAGGACACGGGGATCTGCGTGGTATTTCTTAAGATCGGTATGAATGTGCAGTGGCAAAACGCAACGATGTCCATTGACGATATGGTCAATGCAGGCGTGCGCCGTGCCTATCTTGACCCTGATAACCCCTTACGTGGCTCAATCGTCGTAGAGCCCGCAGGTGTACGCAAAAATACCAAAGACAATACACCCGCTGTTATCCATTACGAAATGGTGCCCGGAGACACTATTGATGTGATCTGCGCAGCAAAAGGGGGGGGATCAGAAAACAAAGCGCGTATGTTCATGCTCAATCCTTCTGATTCCATTGTGGATTGGGTCATCAATACCTTGCCCAGTATGGGTGCAGGCTGGTGCCCACCGGGTATGTTGGGCATCGGTATTGGTGGCACACCCGAAAAAGCGATGCTGCTTGCTAAAAAATCTTTAATGGCGCCACTTGATATGCACACGCTTATCAAACGCGGGCCCAATAACCGTATTGAAGAATTGCGTCTAGAAATTTTTGATAAAGCCAATGCGCTAGGCATTGGCGCGCAAGGACTAGGCGGACTGACCACCGTGCTTGATGTCAAAATTCTCGACTACCCAACGCATGCGGCATCGCTTCCGGTGGGCATGATTCCAAACTGTGCGGCAACACGTCATGTACATTTTGCACTAGATGGGAGTGGTCCTTGCCATCTTAATCCACCCGATCTTGATGCTTGGCCTAAAGTAACCTGGACAGCCGATGTGGAACATGCTACTCGCGTAAATTTAGATACACTCACCAAAGCACAAGTAGCCGCGTGGCAACCTGGGCAAACATTACTCCTTAACGGAAAAATGCTAACCGGTCGTGATGCAGCCCATAAACGCATTCAAGATATGCTTGCGAAAGGTGAAAAACTGCCCGTAGACTTTACTAATCGCATCATTTACTACGTCGGCCCAGTCGATGCGGTTCGCGACGAAATTGTCGGACCAGCAGGCCCAACAACCGCAACACGTATGGACAAATTTACCGAAATGATGCTCGCACAAACTGGGCTTATTGCCATGATCGGTAAGGCCGAACGCGGACCCACCGGTATCGAAGCTATTCGCAAACATCAATCTGCTTATCTAATTGCCGTTGGTGGTGCCGCTTACCTTGTCGCCAAAGCAATTCGTCACGCTAAAATTATCGGCTTTGAAGATATGGGCATGGAAGCCATCCACGAATTTGAAGTAAAAGATATGCCCGTCACTGTCGCGGTTGATGCAAAAGGCACATCGGTGCATAAAACAGGTCCTGCACAATGGCAAGCCCATATCGGTAAAATCCCTATCACACCTTCTTAACGATTAAGCGACTAACTTGAACGATCTGTCTTCTTTATGACAACCCCAAAAGCCATGTCTTCTACACAAGCCATTGGTGTTTTTGACTCGGGCGTCGGTGGCTTATCGGTGCTGCGTGAGATCAGCGCACAGCTACCCAATGAGCCACTGATTTATCTTGCAGATACCGCCTGCACACCTTATGGCGAAAAATCAAAAGAAATCGTTCAAGCGCTATCACTTATCGCTTGTCATTGGCTCGTCAAGCAAAATGTCAAAGCATTAGTGATTGCCTGCAATACAGCAACTGCTTCGGCCATTGATGCAATACGCACATGTTACCCAGACCATCTTGTCATCGGTGTCGAACCCGGCTTAAAGCCTGCTTTAACACGCAGCAAAACCGGCGTAATTGGCGTATTAGCGACGCAGAATACACTCAACAGCATTAAATTTAAACGACTTGTCAAAACATTACGTTATCAATCGCCAAAAACACGTTTTATTTTTCAAGCCGGTGAAGGCTTAGCCCTCTTAGTTGAGCAAGGTAAAGCGCATTCCAAAGCATGCGAATCACTGCTCAGTACATATCTGTTACCTATGATGGAGCAAGGTGCAGATACCTTAGTATTAGGTTGTACGCATTACCCTTTTTTAGTCGATGCGATTCACCATATTGCCGGCTCGCGTCTGCAACTTATCGATACCAGTGAGGCCGTTGCACAACACTTAAAACACAAACTAACAGAACGTGGGTTACTCAATACCACGGCACTTCCCTCTACGCCCTACTTTGTTTCGAGCAGCTCACCCACACATCTTGCCGAAATGGTAAAAAAATTATTATATTTATCCGTTCAAGCACACGCGATGCAATCGCTCTCGGACCCCCCCCTATAATAATTTTTACTTGTCATTCGTCTTAATAGGCAACTCAAAATAGACGACAACCACTCATACGAGTCAATCACTTTATTCTCAACAAGGAAACACACAATGGGCAATTATGGTCTGATGAACCTCTGGTACGAAGGGGATGGTGTGATACGCAGCGTCACTGTATTTTTATTGCTGATGTCACTGGCCTCATGGACGGTGATTCTCAATAAAGCATGGGATGCCATTCGTACATACCGATTAAATGCGCGTATGTTTTGGTTTGCCGATACATTTGAACATGGCTTAGATACTTTAGGCACGAATACCGACAATCCTTTTCGTCAACTCGCGCTTGTTGCACAAGAAGCGTCCCAGCACCATCAAAATCAGCAACCACAGCTCCATGACCGCCTCAATATGTCCGACTGGATCACCCGCTGCCTTAAAAATACGGTAGATGAAATCCAAGGGAAAATGCAAAGTGGCTTAGCCTTACTCGCATCAGTCGGCTCGACCGCCCCCTTTGTCGGCTTATTCGGTACAGTTTGGGGTATTTATCATGCATTAATTAGCATGAGTACCGCGGGCGCATCTACGATTGATAAAGTCGCCGGCCCGGTTGGTGAAGCCCTGATCATGACTGCACTGGGCTTAGCCGTCGCTATTCCAGCAGTCCTAGGCTATAACGCATTAACACGCGCCAATAAAACAGCCAGTGCGCGACTACATCGTTTCGCCCATGATTTACATGCTTATTTTGTGACAGGCAATCGGGTAACCAACACCATAACAACACCCTAGGAATTTGCTATGTACTCCAGCCAATTTGATGATGATCAAGCCATGATGAGCGAAATCAACATGACCCCTCTCGTTGATGTCATGCTCGTTTTGCTCATCGTATTTATGATCACCCTACCGGCAATCAATCATGCAATTAAAATTGATCTGCCCCGAGCAAATGCACAAGCAAGCTCAACTAAACCTGAAGTGGTATCAATCTCGATTAAGGAAAATGGCCAAATTTACTGGAATCAAGAAGCTGTTGATGATGCACAACTAAAGAAAAAAATGACAGCGGCAGCGCAACAGCAACCCGAACTGCATTTACGTGCAGACCGCAATACCCGCTACGAACGTGTTGCACAAGTCATGGCAGGAGCACAGCAACAAGGCCTCAATAAATTAGGATTTATTACCGAACCAGACCATCCGTAAAGCGATGCTGCTTGCGGTAACGATATAAAAATAAAATTTCTTTATCTAAAAAGATTGGGCTTATGCACAAATGAATAGAAGTTTTGAACCAAAAACAAAGTGGTATTGCCCCAGCAGTAAAGCTGCTTCTTTAATCATTCGCATCATTTTAATAAAAGCGCTCCAACACCTTTGTTAAATGCTGTTAAGCAGTGTCCTGCATTCAGATCTATTTATCACCTTGTGGAGACAGTTCATCACGCACGCCTTATCTTCAACACCAAAGTAATTTTTCCTCAGTCGTTTTAAACAATAACGCTATTGCGACAGAATCAAGGTATCTTTGATTTTTCGGGTGATATAAAAATATGACTAGCGCGACTATGCGTGATTACATTTTCCGCCGTACCATGTGATAAAAAATTGCCATCCAATATCAACACTTGATCATAGCGCACAGTATCACTTGATAATCGTGATTCCCGTGGTCACTTTCTACCTAGAGCGTATACCCTCATCAATACAATAAAGGGAAGTCACATATTAATTTGATCAGGTCTCTAGGGGATATCAATATCACAATGAAAACACTCCCAGAGGTACCCGCTACAGCTTTTTAGGGTCAACCATTTCGCTCGTCATAAAAGTCGCACCACCCAATCCATCCGCAGAAAATTGCATATTGACTGAAACACGATTTCCACATGCCTGATATACCCACTCTTCCTGCCATACGCCAGAAATTAAATAAATATGCTCATATCCCGCTACTTGGCTGGGTAGATAGGTTGCACGGTTTAATGGGTGACTAACTTTGGTAGCGATAATTTGAGGCATCTCTTTATTACTACTGTCGAGTCCGCATCCCTTTACTTTTGCTGCAAACGCACCCGCAGCTTGCGCATCCGCAAATAACTGTGGGCTCGCCTCGCTTTCACCTAATGCATTTATTTTTTCAATTAATACTTTGTAGCCCAATAATTCTTTATGTTTTTCTATCATCGGGGTATTTTGAGCTATCTTTTGCAACAGAGCATAAAGTTTTTGGCGACTCTCTTTACCTGATCTGCGCATCAGAAAATCGGCCAACACCGGACTTCTACGCGATAAACCTTCGGCTGTAGAACGATACAAAGAATCATTCGCTTCAATATCTACATCACGTTCCGAAATTGGTCTTGCCGCAAGTTGCTGAAATTTTTTCTCGTCCCGTTTACCCTGATTATCCGAAGTATTTAATTCCCCATCCGAGAGAAATAAAAAAACAAGCAATTGACTTTCAGGATCGTTAAGTTTTTTTGCCGCATCTCGGACAATCATCAACGCTCTATCTTTATCTTGCGCAACCCCTACACCGCGATAATAGGATGCCGCAACTTTCGAGATATTTTCGACACTACCGTTTTGCGCTGATTTTTTATACCAATTAAAAGCTTGTTCAACATCCGCTTTAACGCCTAAGCCATTTTCAAAAATAAAACCCAGCAGGTCATAGCTGCGTGCATCACCTGCATCCGCTGCCTTACGTGCCTCGACTAAAGCGGTCGCATAATCACCGTCGTTAAGCGCTTTTACGCCTGCATCAAAATCTGCATAAGTAATTTTTGAAAAGCCGAAACAAAGCCCTAAGCAAGCTATTAAGAAAATAAAGCGATTTACTTTTTTTAATATAGAAAATGTCATTTTTATCCTCACGCATCATTGAGATTTATATATTTGTCAAATATATTGCATTTTTCGATGCTACGACACATCATGAAGATATGTTGACAAATTTAGATAAAAAATTATCCTTAAATCAAAGAAAAATAATTTATCAAACGTAGCATAAAATATCACCGTGCGGCTTCGCGGATCAATCAAAGCTGGCTCGCAATTTCTTTGATTGAGCAGCAAACATTACTTAATGCTCTTTATGGCACCAGCTCAAAGTGTCAGCGCCCTCATCAAGATATCTTTGATATTTCTGTCGATATAACAATCCAAGCAATGTGCTTTATCCCAAAATAAGTGTTTTTTCAAACTATTACAACGCAATAAACCGGGATAACACACTTAACAAACACACAACGAAAGCTTTACATCCGTTTCTGTAAAAATAGAGAATGCAAATCCCGAACGCCGCTCAATGCATTCCCCTTTTCTTTTAAGGCAAAACGAAAATCGATGCTCACGCGAGTATGGGTAGTTGCATTTGCCACCGTACCATGGGATAAAAAACCACCATCAAATATAAGCGCTTGGCCATAGCGTACAGGTATCGCGTGATAATCACGATTTCCGTAATCACTTTCTACCCAAAGCGTATTACCCTCATAAGTATCGGTAAAAGGTAGCCAAACATTAATCTGATCAGGTCGCTGAGTAATATCAACATCACAATGAAAACCACTCACTGAAGGTGTACCCGCTAAATGCACGCGCATTTTGGGATGCATTGAATAGGAAAGTCGAGGTTGAAATGCCTTACCCACAACTTCTTTTACGAATGCATTATAGATTTGATAAAACGCATCATCATCCGGTAAATCTTGCATCAATTTTCGCAGCAGTAAATTATCCCTCCGTGTCAGTTCAGCACTCTGTTGACGTTGTATTTTTTGCTGCTGCCAATAAAAATGTAATCTCGCTAAATTAGGTACTTTGAAAACATG